>DATHAU010000051.1:0-7551 GCA_035296545.1 Microvirga sp. | reverse complement strand
CTATCGCTCACACCCCCACCCTGGCCCTCCCCACAAGGGGGAGGGAAACCAGAGGTGCCGCTTGCGAGGACATTTCTTTGAGGGATGCCGAAGGACCTACCCGATCATCGAAACCGTCCGGTCCGCACCCAGCACCCGCCTGGCCTCGGCCGAATCCCGGTCCATCTGCCGGACCAGGGCCTCGATGCCGTCGAAGCGCTCCTCTCCCCGGATCCAGCCGGCGAATTCCACGTCGAGAACCCGGCCGTAGAGATCGCCGGAAAAGTCGAACAGGTGCGTTTCGAGGAGCGGCGCGCCGTTGTCGAAGGTCGGGCGGCGGCCGAAGCTCGCCACCCCGTCGACCGGCCTGCCGTCCACCGCGGCGCGCACCGCGTAGATGCCGTGCCGGAGGCGGCAGTCGTCGGGCAGGCGCATGTTGGCCGTGGGATAGCCCAGCGCCCGCCCGCGCTTCTCCCCGTGGCGGACCTCCGCCCGGACGAACCAGCGATAGCCGAGGAGGCGGTTGGCGCCGGCCGCATCCCCCGCCTCCAGGGCGGCCCGGACGGCGCTGGACGAGACCGGCTCGGTTCCCTCCACCACCGCCGGGGCGACGAGGCAAGCGAGGCCGCGCTCGCGGCACAGTTCCGCCATCCGGGCCGGATTGCCCTCGCGGCCGCGCCCGAAATGGAAATCGTGGCCGATCACCACCCCGGAGATCTCCAGCTCCCGCGCCAGGAGATCCACGAACCCTGCCGCCGTCAGGGCGGCAAGCTCCCGGTCGAAGCGGCGCACGAAAGCCCCCGCCAGGCCCAGGCGGGCGAAGATCGCCAGCTTGACGGGCTCCGGCGTGAGGCGGAACAGCAGCCTGTCGGGCTGGAAAAAGGTGCGCGGATGCGGCTCGAAGGTGATGGCCGCGCCCGGCCGGCCCGACGCGAGGGCCATGCTCAGGAGATGCCGGTGCCCCCGGTGAACCCCGTCGAAATTGCCGATGGCCGCCACCGCCCCCTTGAGCCCCAGGGGCACGGGCTCGCCGTCGCGGCACAGGGCGAAGGAGGAATCCGGCTGAGGCGGCGTATCGGAGGGCATGGGATCCGGGCAGGTGACGGGCCGCGACCCTGTCGAAATCCGGTGTCGGGGTCAAGGGAGGCAGCCGCCGTCAGGGCGGGCGCAGCGTTGTCGTGGACGAATGATCTGAGGGCATGCCCGTCAAGGGTCACAGCCGGCTTTCCCTCCCCGCAAGGGGGGAAGAGCGCGCGCTACCAGGACAGGACGTCGGCGATGGCCGTGGGCTTCACCGGCTGCCGGTCGATCCAGTCCTGCACATGGCTCGACGCGAGGGGGCCGCGGTGGACGCCCAGCTCCTCCCCATGGATGCCCCGCGCCACGAGCAGGGAGTCGATGCCGAAGGCCGCCGCGCCCGCGATGTCGGTGCGGATGGCGTCGCCGATGGCGAGCACCCGGTCCTTGCCCACGGGTCGGCCGCTCAGCTCCGCCGCCACGGCAAGGGCCCTGTCGTAGACCGGCCCATGGGGCTTGCCCGCGTAGTAGACCGGGCCGCCCATCTCCTCGTAGGCAAGGGCGATCGCGCCCGCGCAGGGCAGGATCACGGGTCCGCGCTCCACCACCAGGTCGGGGTTGGCGCAGACCATGAGCAGGCCGCGTTCGAGCATGGCCTCGAGGCGGAGGCGATAATCCGCCACCGTCTCCGTCTCGTCGTTGTCGAAGCCGGAGCAGACCACGTAATCCGCCCTTGCGATGGAGCCGAAGCGGACGGCAAGCCCCTCATAGACCGGCATGTCCCGGGGCGGGCCGATATGGTGCACCACCTTGTCGAGGCGCTCCTGGATGGCGAGCCGCGTCAGGTCCCCGGAGGTGACCACCGCATCATAGGCCTCCCGCGGCACCTTGAAGCCGTCGAGCTGGGTCATGATCGCCGCGCCGGGTCGGGGCGCGTTGGACACGAGCACCACCCTCCCGCCCCTCTCGCGAAAGCGCATCAGGGCGTCGCTTGCGGCCTCATAGGCCTTGAGGCCGTTGTGCAGCACGCCCCAGACGTCGCAGAGGACGAGGTCGTAGCGGTCGGCGAAGGGTTGCAGGCCCTCGACGAGAGCGGGATGGGCGGAGGCGGTCATGGGGTCTCGCTGGGTTCAAGCCGGGCGGGTAGGCCCTCAAGACCCCGAAGTCAACCGGCGCAGCGCAGGAGGGACGGGTCGAAGGACGTCTCCTCGTCCGGCGCTGCCGCTCCCTGCTCGAACACCTCCGCCCTCACGGCGCGGGGCGCGGCGAACACGAAGCCCTGGGCGAGCGGCACCCCGAGGCCGATGAGAGCGGGCACCGCCTCCTCGCATTCCACCCGCTCGGCCACGAGCCTGATGCCCTCGCGGCGCAGAGCGGAGGCGAAATCCCGCACCCCGATGTCCGCGCCCGTCAGGGCGTCCTCCCGCCCTGCGGCCGCCACCATGGCGTCGGCGGGCAGCTTCATGAAGCGCAGGCCGAGGTCGGCCAAGGCGCGGGCTTCGGCAAGAGCCCTGGCGTCGAAGGCCGCGTCGCAGGCCCGGTGGAGGGACAGGGGCACGCCGCGGTCGCGCAAGGCCGAGAGGGCGGCCTTCTGGCCGGCGTCGAGGCGGCGCCAGTTCGCCTGGGGCAGTTCCAGGACGATCCGGCCCAGGATCTCCGGCGCAGCCTCCAGAAGGCTGGCGAGCGACCGGAGGAACCCCGGCTCGTCCACGGAACAGGCGGACAGGTTCACCCCGACGATGGCCTCGCTGCCGCGGGCGACGAGATGGCGGGCCACCGCCATGGCGCGTTCCAGGATGCGGCGGTCGAAGTCCGGCGCGAGCCCGAGCCGCTCGATCAGGGGAAGGAACTCGGACGGATCGAGCAGGGTCCCGTTCATGAGCCGCAGGCGGGCGAAGGCCTCGTAGAAGCGGACCTTGCATTGCGGCAGGGCCACGATGGGCTGCAGGTGCAGCTCGATCCCGTCCGCTTCGAGAGCCTGGGCGATGAGCTTCATGCGGCGCAGCTCCTCGTCCGTGGATCTCCGGGCGGTGGGCAGGAGGGACGGCTCGGGCGCGGAGCAGGAGGGCTCCGGCAGCTCCCGGAGGCGGCGCGGCTCGGGCACGATCTTGAGCGGCGGCCGCTCGTCCTTGGGCGCCTCGCGGGTTCTCGGCGGCAACCGGAGGGAATCCTTCAGGTCGGCCACGTCCCGGTGCTGGGCGGCCACGTTCCTAGCGAGCTCCCGCACCACCCCTCCGAGAAGCCCCACGGTGCCGGTGACCTCGGCCACGGTCGAGCGCAGGGCGGGACCGGCGGCCGGAGCCTGCGATTGCCGCTCGAGGCTCACCAGCCGGTCCGCAAGCTGCGCACATTGGGCCGCCGCCTGCTCGGAGAGCCGCATGGCCGCCTCCGCCCGCCGCCAGGCGGCGGCGACGCCCGCGCAGGCGGCCAGGACGGCCACCGCCAGGACCGGGACGGCGGCGCTCGCCGCCATCGGCGCAAAGGCCGATCCGGCCGCTGCCGACAAGGCCAGCGCGGCTGCGAGCGAGCCCGCCTTCACATGATGAGAAATTCGGACTTTGTCCGTTATCGTGGCCATGGGTGCCCCCGCTCCCCTGGTCGTCGGTGAAATCAGGCGAATCAGCAATGCCAAGATGTTGTCCGCTAAAGCTCCGAACGACAAGCGCGGTTGTCGGGCAGGCGACCGAATTCCTGCCGTAGCTCGCCGGCGTGTCCCGGCCGCTACAGAGCCGCCGGAAAGCTCCCGACGCCATCGCCCTCTCCCCGCCCCTCATCACCGAGGAGCAGATCGGCGAGATGGTCGACAGGCTCGGCAAGGCGATCCGCGCGGTGGCCTGAGGCCTCCTGCACCTGTCTCAACCTGGGTCCCGGAAAGCCCCGCCCGCAAGGCGGCCGCTTCCCGGGGCCTTTCCGCATGGGCTGGCGCGCCAAGCTTCGTTGACGGATACGGCGGTCGCCCCATAATGGCTACGTTATAAAATATGCGGCGGACCGCCCGTGACCCTGAGCGTTCAACAATCCGGATCCAGGAGAGCGCACCCGGCGCTGCTGCTCCTGATCCTCTGGTGCGTCGCCGTCCTGGCGTTTCTCCTGATCGGCGCCGGGGCCGTCTGGCTCCGCTCCTGGGGCCCGATGGGCGTGCAGGTTTACACCCTCGGGTCAGGATCGATGATGCCCACATTCCAGGTTGGCGATCGCGTACTCGGCGCCGTGCATACGGTGCAGCGGCCCAACCCTCGGCGAGGAGATGTCGTGATTCAGCGTGTGCGCAAGCGCGGAGCCATCTATGTGACGCGCGTCGTCGGGCTCCCCGGCGACAGCATCCAGCTTGTCTCCGGCCGCCTGCACATCAACGGCACGCCGGTCCCACGGGAGCGCGTGGAGGATTTCCAGACCCGGGATACCCTTGGCAAGCGGAACTCCGTCATGCGCTACAGGGAGACCTTTCCCGAGGGAACGAGCCACTTCGTCATCGAGCAGAGGGGGGACCGAGGCTACTGGGACGACACGGAGGTCACGCGCGTTCCCGAGGGAGAAGTCTTCGTCATGGGCGACAACCGGGATAACTGCGTGGACAGCCGCGACAGCAAGGCAGTCGGCACCGTGCCGGTCTCGGACATCATAGGATACGCGATCCTGATCCTCTGGTCCGAGGACCGGAGCCGGATCGGCTCGGCGCCGCGATAGGCAGGCTCCGGAACGGGACCGGCCGGGCCGGCCCTTGCCCCTCCCCGCCAGGCGGGTTACCACGCAGCACGTTTTTTCAATCCAACGGCTGCTCGTTAAACCCATGTCCAAGGCCGACACCATCAAGGCCCGCGCCCCGCGCGGCTTTGCCGACCGCGCTCCCGCCGATCTCGCCGCCACCGAGCGCATGCTGGCGGCGATCCGCGAGACCTATGAGCTCTACGGCTTCGAGGGCGTGGAGACGCCCTTCGTGGAATACACCGAGGCGCTGGGCAAATTCCTGCCGGATCAGGACCGCCCCAACGAGGGCGTGTTCTCGTTCCAGGACGACGACGAGCAGTGGCTGTCCCTGCGCTACGATCTCACCGCGCCGCTGGCCCGCTACGTGGCCGAGAACTTCGACGCCCTGCCCAAGCCCTATCGCAGCTACCGCGCCGGCTGGGTGTTTCGCAACGAGAAGCCGGGCCCCGGCCGCTTCCGCCAGTTCATGCAGTTCGACGCCGACACGGTGGGCTCCGCCTCCGTGGCGGCGGATGCGGAAATCTGCATGATGGCCGCTGATACGCTCGAAAGGCTCGGGCTCAAGCGTGGCGACTACCTGATCAAGGTCAACAACCGCAAGGTTCTGGACGGCGTGCTGGAGGCCATCGGCCTCGGGGGCGAGACGCAAGCGGGCCAGCGGCTCACGGTGCTGCGCGCCATCGACAAGCTCGACCGCCTCGGACCCGACGGCGTGGGCCAGCTTCTCGGCCCCGGCCGCAAGGACGAAAGCGGCGACTTCACCAAGGGCGCGGCGCTTGCGCCCGAGGCCATCGAGCGGGTGCTGTCCTTCACGGGCGCGAAGGGAGCGGACAACGCCGCGACCGTCGCGAACCTCCGCGAGGTCGTCGGCGCGTCGGCGCGGGGCCAGGAGGGAGCGAACGAACTGGCGGAGATCGCTGCGCTCGTGGCTGCCTCGGGGTACGACGACCGGGTGAGCATCGACCCCTCCGTGGTGCGCGGCCTCGAATACTACACGGGCCCCGTCTACGAGGCCGAGCTGACCTTCTCGGTCACCGACGAGAGCGGACGCCCCGTCCGCTTCGGCTCGGTGGGCGGCGGCGGGCGCTACGATGGGCTCGTGGGCCGCTTCCGCTCCGAGCCCGTGCCGGCCACGGGCTTCTCCATCGGCGTGTCGCGCCTGCTCTCGGCCTTGCAGATGGTCAAGAGCCCCATCGTGTCCGGCAGCGAGAAGCCGGGTCCCGTGGTGGTGCTGGTGATGGACCGGGATCAGGTCGCCGCCTACCAGCGCATGGTCTCGGCCCTGCGCCAGGCGGGCATCCGCGCCGAGCTCTACCTCGGCTCGTCGGGCATGAAGGCGCAGATGAAATACGCCGACCGGCGGCAGAGCCCCTGCGCGATCATCCAGGGCTCCAACGAGCGCGAGCGCGGCGAGGTCGAGATCAAGGACCTGATCGAAGGCGCAAGGGCGGCCGACGCCATCGCGTCCAACGCCGAATGGAAGGCGTCCCGCCCGGCGCAGTTCTCCGTTCCCGAAGCGGGGCTCGTGGACGCGGTGCGCGAGGTGCTGGCGCGGCACTTCGGATAAGCTTGGCTTTTGGGAACCGCTGTGCTTCCCTCGGGTTGTTCCCCGAACTTGACGATTGAGGAGACGGCAATGGCCAAGGCCAAGGACAAGAAGGGTACCGGCAAGTCCAAGAAGGACTCGGGCTCCAAGGGCTCGGGTTCGAAGATCGCGAAAACCGTGAAGCGATCCGGCCTCATGGATCTGATCGGCTCCAATCTCGGCCGCGAGATCCTGGCCGACGCCCTGATCGCGGCGGCAGGCGCGGCGGCGGCGGCGCTCACCCAGACCCGGACGGCCAAGAAGGCCGGAACCGCCGTGGCCGATGCAGGCGCGCAGACCGCCGACCTGACCCAGACCGCCGCAGGCGCCGTCGCCGAGGTGGTGACGGAAGCGGCCCGTCATTTCCTGCCCTCCGGCCTGATCGGCGAAGGCAGCGGGTCCGGCAAGTCCGCCGGCAAGGCCAAGGCCGTTCGACGCCCCAGCAAGCGCAAGGCCCCGGCCAAGGCCAAGAGCACCAACGACAACAGCGCCGGCGGCAGCGCGTCCGAGTAGCGCCGGGCTTTTCAGCGGCGTTCCGCCATGCCCGGCCCGGAGCCGGGCATTCGCGTTTTCCAGGGCGGCCTGCTGCCGTTCACCCTTCCCGTCGAAAACAATCGCCTTCCCGGCCCGGCATTGCTAGAGAGCATCCCAGCATGAGGATCGGGCGGTGACGGAGACGGATGCCATTGTTGCGCTGATCGCGCTGTTCGGGCGCGAGGGCTACGCGCGGGTCGAGCCGCCGGTGCTTCAGCCGGCGGACGTGTTCGTCGACCTGTCGGGCGAGGACATCCGGCGGCGCATGTTCGTGACCCAGGACGCCTCCGGCGCGGAGCTGTGCCTGCGGCCCGAATACACCATTCCCGTCTGCCTCCGGCATCTGGCCGCCGGGGGGGCGCAGCCCTCCGGCTACGCCTATGGCGGCCCGGTCTTCCGGATGCGCGCGGGCGAAAGCGGCGAGTTTCTCCAGGCGGGCATCGAGTCCATCGGCCGGGCGGACGCCGCCGCCGCGGATGCGGAAATCCTCGGCCTTGCCCTGGAAGGCCTGGAGCGCATCGGCGCGCCCCGCCCACGGGTGAAGCTCGGCGACATGGGCCTTCTCCACGCCCTCATCGACGCGCTCGGCGTCGCGCCCGCCGCGAAGAGGCGGGTGATCCGGGCCATCGTGTCGGGCCAGGGCCTCGCCAGCCTCGCCGAAGCCGATGGGGCCGGGCAGCAGGAGCACGCGGGGCTTCTGGCCGCCATCGAGGGACAGGCGCCCCAGG
>DATHAU010000050.1:0-7342 GCA_035296545.1 Microvirga sp. | reverse complement strand
CGACGGCTCCGAGCATGATCGAGGCCGAGCAATATTTCTCCTTGGACAATTCGATCGCCCGCTCGACCTTGGCCGGCGCGAGATTTCGGCCCTTGACGAGGTAGTCGATGTGGATGGTTGTGAAGACCTTGGGATCGGTTTTGGCCCTTTCGGCGGTGACTTCGACCTCGCAGCCGGTCACCTGCTCGCGGCCCTTCCGGAGGATCTGGACTACGTCGAAACCCGTGCAGCCGCCGAGGCCGATGAGCAGCATCTCCATGGGCCGAATCCCGAGATTGCGCCCGCCATACTCCGGGGCTCCGTCCATCACCACCGCATGACCGCTTCCGGACTCCCCGACGAACATCATTCCGTCGACCAGCTTAATCCGAGCTCTCATGTCTTTTACCCCCTGCGATCAATGAGCACCTGAGCATCTTACGGCCTGATTCCGCAGCGGCAAGAGGCAGACCGGGCTGGCCTCGGGACCGGTTCTCAGGCTATCACGCGGGCGGAAATCGACCAGGAGCCTCTCATGAAGCCTTCCTCCAATATCGTGCGGCTCTTGGAGATCATGGCGGAGCTCAGGACGCCCGCCACCGGCTGCCCGTGGGATCTGGAGCAGGACTTCGCCTCCATTGCCCCCTACACCCTCGAAGAAGCCTACGAGGTCGTCGACGCCATCGAACGGGGCGATATGGCGGACCTGAAGGACGAGCTCGGAGACCTGCTGCTCCAGGTGGTCTTCCATGCCAGAATGGCCGAGGAACAGGGCGCTTTTGCCTTTCCGGACGTGGTCGAGGCCATCAGCCGGAAGCTCGTGCGGCGCCATCCGCATGTGTTCGGGGATACCCGGGACCTGTCGCCGAGGGAGGTGAAGAACCTCTGGGATGAGATCAAACGCGAGGAGAAGGTGGAGCGCCGCTCGGCCCGGGACGCCATGGGGCTGCCGGCGGAGGCTCATGAGGCCGGATTCCTGGGCGGCATTCCGGCTTCCCTGCCCGCCTTGACCAGGGCGCAGAAGCTGACCGCCAGAGCCGCCAAGGTCGGGTTCGACTGGCCTGACGCCATGCAGGTGATCGAGAAGATTCATGAGGAGCTCGAGGAGGTCAAGGAAGCCTCTTCATCGGGCGAGCGGGACAGGATCGAGGACGAGATCGGGGACCTGCTCTTCTCCGTCGCCAACCTCGCCCGCCATTTCGGCATCGATCCCGAGCAGGCTCTGAGGCGAACGAACGCCAAGTTCGAACGGCGTTTCACCTCTGTCGAAAGGGCTCTCCGAGACCAGGGCAGGAGCCTCGACGAGGCCTCGCTGGATGAGATGGAAGAGCTCTGGGTGGAGGCCAAGCACGCCGAGCGGGGGCCTGGCGCATCCTCATAGGACGCGGGCCTGCGGGAACCGGTTCCGGAACCGGGGCTCTTTTCCTCCCACCAGGCGCACCTGCAGGGTGGAATGTCCGTTCTCGCCCGTTCGGCGCTCCAGGATCTCCGTATTCTCGTGCAGCCAGGCAAGCCCCTGCCCGTCTTCCGGAGCCACATCGACCTCGTAGGTGAGGCGGCCCATGGCGAGGTGCTGTTCGATGGTCGAGAGGAGTTCGGGAATGCCCTCCCCGGTCAGCGCCGAGATCAGGATGGGCCGCTTCTCCTCGCCCGCCCGCTCCGAGGTCGCAGCAAGCCTTTCCCGGTCGTCGGACGAGAGAAGATCGGCCTTGTTCCAGACCTCGACGATCCGCCGCGTGTCGTCGGGATCGATTCCGAGCTCCCGCAGGACGACGGCCACGTCGCCGGCCTGGGCTTCGCTCTCCCCATGGGAGACGTCGCGGACGTGCAGCAGGATATCGGCCTCTACCACGTCCTCCAGGGTCGCCCGGAAGGCTGCGACGAGCATGGTCGGAAGGTCGGAGATGAAGCCCACCGTGTCGGACAGGATGGCCTTCTCGCCATGGGGCAGGTCGATGGCGCGGGAGGTGGGATCGAGGGTCGCAAACAGCATGTTCTCGGCCAAGACATCGGCCTGCGTCATGCGGTTGAAGAGGGTCGACTTGCCGGCGTTGGTGTATCCCACGAGCGCGATGATCGGGTACGGCACCCTTCTCCGGCTCTTTCGATGCAGGGAGCGGGTTTTGACCACGCTTTCGAGATCCCGCTCGATTCGGCTCATCCGCTCCTGGATCAGCCGGCGGTCGGCCTCGATCTGCGTCTCGCCCGGTCCCCCAAGGAAGCCGAAGCCGCCGCGCTGGCGCTCGAGGTGGGTCCAGGAGCGCACGAGGCGCCCCTTCTGGTAGGACAGGTGGGCCAGCTCGACCTGAAGCGTGCCCTCCTTGGTCCGAGCCCGCCTGCCGAAGATCTCGAGGATCAGGCCTGTCCGGTCGATGACCTTGGCGCCCCAAGCCTTTTCGAGATTGCGCTGCTGGACGGGGCTGAGCGCGCAGTCCATCACCACGAGCCCGATCTCCTCCGCCCGGATCATGACTGCCAGCTCATCGACCTTGCCGCTGCCGATGTAGGTGGCCGGGCGCGGCGACGCCAAAGGCGTGATGACCGAGTGAACGATGGAGAGATCGATGGCGGCCGCCAAGCCCACGGCCTCGCCAAGACGCGCCTCGGAGGGCCGGGGATTGCCCGTGTCGGCTTGCGCGTCGCCCGAGTTCCGCCGCCGGCGCGTCAGGTACGGCCCGATCACGAGCGTCTTCGTCCCGGCCGCAACCTCTTTCTCAGGTTCGGCCAGTTGAGCGAGACGATGTTCCCCAGGAGTGCGCGGTTCTGTCACCTCAGGCCTTTTCGCCACCTTCGTCGATCTGGTCGAACAACTGAACAGGCTGCCCCGGCATGATGGTGGAAATGGCGTGTTTGTAAACCAGCTGCGAATGTCCATCCCTGCGCAGAAGGACGCAGAAATTATCGAACCAGGTGACGACGCCCTGAAGCTTGACGCCATTGACAAGGAATATCGTCAAGGGAATTTTCTGCTTCCGGACGTAGTTGAGAAAGGTGTCCTGAAGGTTCTGCGCGCGATCGCCCGCCATTGAAGTTGCCTCGCCAGCCCCTCGCCGCCGGTCTTGGCTATGGGGCCGCTTGTCGTTGATTGTCCGCATCCGTGCGGTCGTTGACCGGCCCGCTTATTACAGGGCGAAGATCACCTTTAGGCAAGGGGGAACATGGCCGTTCTACCCCCTCCGAGCGTATTTTCTCGTGGACGGCTGCTCGGGAGGCTCCGGCCGCCATCCGTGAAATGATGAGTGCCTTCAAAGGTTTCTCTGCCGCTTCCCTGGCTGGAGAGCGTCTCCTGGCGCTTTCCACGCCTCAGCTGCCGATGCCAAGGGATTTCAGCTTCCGATGGAGGGCCGAGCGCTCCATGCCGATGAACTCGGCGGTTCGGGAGATGTTGCCGCTGAACCGGGCAATCTGGGCCAGGAGATATTCCCGCTCGAAGATTTCCCGAGCCTCCCGGAGCGGCAGGCTCATGAGCTTCTCGCCCCCTGCCCCTCCGGGCGTGGTCGGCACGAGGGTGCCGATCTCGGACGGCAGCATATCGGCGGTGATCTCCGCATCGGGATCCCCGGAGATCAGGATCATGAGCCGTTCGACGTTGTTGCGCAGCTGGCGCACGTTGCCCGGCCAGTCATGGGATTGCAGCACCGCCATGGCATCCTCGGCGATCCTGCGCTTGGGCAATCCTGTGGTGGACGAGATCTGCTCCATGAAGAACTCGATGAGTTCGGGCACGTCCTCGCGCCGCTCCGACAGGGACGGAACGCGAATCGGGATGACGCCGAGGCGGTGGAACAGGTCCTCCCGGAAGCGCCCTGCGGCGATCTCCGCCGGCAGGTCGCGGCTGGAGGACGAGATGATGCGCACATCCACGTGAACCCGCGTCGTTCCCCCGACCCGCTGGAAGTTCTGATCCACCAGAACCCGGAGAATCCGGTTCTGCGTCTCCCGCGGCATGTCGGCGATCTCGTCGATGTACAGGGTGCCGCCATGGGCTTCTTCGAGAGCGCCTACCCGGCGCCCCCTGCCCTCGTCGCCCTCGGTGCCGAAAAGCTCCGCCTCCATGTTCTCTGGCGTGATGGTTGCCGCCGAGAGAACCACGAAGGTGCCATTGGACCTCGTGGACAGGCCGTGGATGGTGCGGGCGGTCAGCTCCTTGCCCGAGCCGGGAGCGCCCGTGATCAGAATCCGCGCATTCGTCGGGGCGGCCCGCTCCACCGCCTGGCGCAGCTGGTTGACGACGATGGACCTGCCGGCGATGCGGCTCGCCTGCACGGAACGGGCGCGCAGGTCGCGGACCTCGCGCTTCAGGCGAGAGGCTTCGAGGGCCCTTTCCGCGACGAGCACGAGCCGATCCGCCTTGAACGGCTTCTCGATGAAGTCGTAAGCGCCGGCCTTGATGGCGGAAACCGCCGTCTCGATGTTGCCGTGTCCCGAGATCATCACGACGGGCAGGTCCGGATGCTGAGCCTTGACGATATCGAGCACCTGCAGCCCGTCGAGCCGGCTGCCCTGCAGCCAGATGTCGAGGAAGACGAGGTGCGGACGCCGCGCCTCGATGGCCGCGAGGGCGTCGTCGGAGGTGCCGGCGGTGCGGGTCCGGTGCCCTTCATCCTCGAGAATGCCGGCCACAAGCTCACGAATATCGGTTTCGTCGTCGACGACCAGAATATCAGCGCTCATAGGCTTGCCTTGCGGGTATCGTTGCCGGTGGAGGCGACCGCGGTCTCTTCCGATGCAACTTGTTTCGTCTTCGGGATCCACATGCGAACCTGCCCGCCCCGGCCGGCCGTGTTGTCGGCAAGCTCCATGCCTCCGCCGTGGTCTTCCAGGATCTTCGCAACGATGGGGAGCCCCAGTCCGGTGCCGCCTTCGCGGGTCGTCATGTAGGGCTCGAGGAGGCGCTGGCGGCCCTCCGTCGGGAACCCCTTGCCGTTGTCCGTGACGGCAAGGATCAGATAATCCGGATGCGTGTCGTCCAGCCTCACGTCGATGTGCCCCTGCCCCCGGGTCTCTTCAGGCGCGGCGGCGATTGCCTCGGTGGCGTTCTTGACGATGTTCGTGACCGCCTGGGAGAGAAGCCGCCTGTCGAAAGGCGCCACCATCGGGCCCGGCGGGAGCTGATCCGTGAATTGGATGTCCTGATGGGCGATCCGCATCATGAACACCACCTGGCGGATCGTCTCGGCCAGGTCCTCATTGCCGATGGTCGGCTTGGGCATTCGGGCGAAGGATGAGAACTCGTCGACCATGCGCTTGATGTCGTCGACCTGCCGCACGATGGTGTCGGTGCATTGGTCGAACACCTCCCGGTCCGTCGTGATGACCTTGCCGTACTTGCGCCGGATGCGCTCCGCCGAGAGCTGGATCGGCGTCAGGGGGTTCTTGATCTCGTGAGCGATGCGGCGGGCCACATCCGCCCAGGCGGAGGTGCGCTGCGCCGAAACCAGATCGGTGATGTCGTCGAGGGTGATGACGAGGTCCCTGTCCTGGCTGCGGGCCTGCTCGCTGGTCACGCGAACGTTGATGGTCCGCTCCTTGCCCTTCCGGTCGATCTGGATCTGCTGCTGCATCAGCCTCTGCCGACCCTGGGTCATCTCCTCCACGAGGCCTGCCACTTCCGGCAGAACCATGGTGATGGGACGTCCGAGCAATTCCTCCCGGGGGGCCTCGAGCAAAGCCTCCGTCGAGGGATTGACGATGGTGATCAGGCCACGGGCGTTGATGCCGATGACGCCGGCGGAGACGCCGGCCAGCACCGCTTCGGTGAAGCGGCGGCGGCGGTCCATCAGGTCGCTGGCGGCCGTCAATCCGTCGTGCTGGCGGCGCAGCTCGGAGGTCATCTTGTTGAAGGTCTCGCCCAGATGACCGAGATCGCCCTCGCCCCTGCGAATCGGCACCTGAACATAGAAGTTGCCGGTGGCCACCTGGTCGGTGGCGTGGATGAGGCGCCGGATCGGCGAGACGAGCTTGTTGGCGAAGTTCAGCCCGAACCAGATGGCCGAGAGCAGGACGATCAGCGCGATCAGGGCGAACATGGAGGCAAAAGCGACCTGAATGCCCGCCTTTTTCTGATCGAGCGCCTCATAGAAGGCGACGCCGGCCTCCGCCACGGCAGGAAACTCGATCGCGCGAGGATCCACCTCGCGGGCCACAAAGAGGATGCGTCCCCCATGGGCCTCAAGCTTGAGGATGGAGCGGAAGATGTTGCCGCTGCGCGGGAAGAGGCAGAGGGCCTCCTTGTCGCTGGCGTCCTGAAGATCGGCCGCGGTCGGCTGAGGCACGCCTGGGAGCGGCTTGATCTCCAGCCTGTCGACAACAGTCCCGTTGGGCTCCAGAACCATGGCGAGCGGGAACCCGAGGAAGACCGCGCGGGAATTCATGAAGTCCCGGAAGATCTTCCGATCCGCGTCGTAGAGGACCTTGGCCCGGTTGAGATCGGCAGCCATGAGCTGCGTTTCCCGCGCCAGGGTCCTGCACTGCATTTCGCGGTAGGCGCGGGCGATCTCGACCGAGTTAAACATCAATCCCCTGATGGAGCTCGTGAACCAGGGGTCGAGGCCTCGCTCCAGGGTCACCGTCGCGACGGCCGCCACGAGGATGGCGGGAAGCACGGCCACGAGGCTGAACAGGCCGACGATCCTCACGTGAAGGCCCGCAGCGGCCGCGCCGGCACGGCGCTCCCGCACCAGCTTTCGCGCCTGCCAGACGACGATCCCCAGCAGCACCACGATCAGCAGGCCGTTCAGGATGAAGACCCACACCACCACATTGTGCGTCGGCAGAAGGGGCGTCCACCCAGCGAGAACCATGAACGTCGCCAGCGCCGAGGCCAGGGCCGTGAGAACGGCCGCATAGCCCAGCCAGCCGAAACTCGAATGAGTCGGCTCGGCCGGCGAGCGCTGCGCTTGTAGGTCCTGGGTGATCAACGACAGAGGCCCCGCGAAACGGGTGCCTGCATCCCTGCACCCTTCAGTCGGGTGATGCACCAACACAACACTGTGGTCAAATTATTACAGAAGGCCCTCTGCTAGCGGTTCGTCCGCACCACCGTCAGCTCCAGATCGCGAACCTTTTTCCGCAGGGTGTTGCGATTGACGCCCAGCAGCTCCGCAGCGCGAATCTGGTTGCCGCGAGTGGCCGCGAGGGCGGCTCCGATCAGCGGACCTTCGATTTCCCGCAGGATGCGGTGATACAGGCCCGGCGGGGGGAGCGTGTCCCGGAAGCCGGAGAAATATTCGGCCAGATGCCGCTCGACGGCGTCGGACAACCCATCCCCCGCCTGCGATCCCTGTGCGGCGGCCTTTCCCGCCGTCGGCAGGGACAGAAGAGGCTGGGAGTCCAGTTCCGCGTCGACGATGGCGCCGGTGAT
>DATHAU010000049.1:0-4335 GCA_035296545.1 Microvirga sp. | reverse complement strand
CGGGATCTCGAACGGCGCATGGCTCCAGCCGATGGCGGCCTTGGCGCCCGCCAGCTCCTCGGCGCCCAGGGGCTCGCCATGGGCCTTGGAGGTGCCCGCCTTCTTGGGCGCGCCGTAGCCGATGGTGGTCTTAGCTGCGATGAGCGTCGGCCGGTCCGACTTCTGAGCCCGCGAGAGGGCGCGCCGAAGCGCCTTCTCGTCGTGGCCGTCCACGCGCACCGCCCGCCAGCCGCAGGCCTCGAAGCGCTTGACCTGATCGACCGAGTCGGAGAGCGACAGGGGTCCGTCGATGGAGATGCCGTTGTCGTCCCACAGAACGATCAGGCGGTTGAGCCTCAGGTGACCGGCCAGCGCGATGGCCTCGTGACTGATGCCCTCCATGAGGTCGCCGTCGGAGGCCAGCACATAGGTGTGGTGATCCACGAGATCGTCGCCGTATTCGGCGTTCATCATGCGCTCGGCGAGCGCCATGCCCACCGCCGTGGCGATGCCCTGGCCGAGCGGGCCGGTGGTGGTCTCGACGCCCGGCGTCATGAAGTTCTCGGGGTGCCCCGGGGTCTTGGAATCGAGCTTGCGGAAGTTCTTCAGCTCCTCGACGGTCATGCCCTTCACGCCGGTGAGGTGGAGAAGGGCGTAGAGCAGCATGGAGCCGTGGCCGGCCGAGAGAATGAAGCGGTCGCGGTCGGGCCAGGCGGGGTCCGTGGCGTCGTATTTCAGGAACCGGGTGAACAGCACCGTGGCCATGTCGGCAGCGCCCATGGGCAGGCCCGGATGGCCGGATTTGGCCTGTTCCACCGCGTCCATGGCAAGGACGCGCACGGCGTTCGCCAGATCGGAATGGGTGACGCGATCGGCGGAGGCGAGATTGAGCACGGCGTGATCCACGAGTCGTGAGGCCCTGGGCGGCCTGTCTGGAAAGGGCGTGGGCTCCTTAACACGGGGCAGGGGCGAGTCAAAGACCGCAAGCGGGAGTAATCCGCGAAGGACATTGCCCGCCTGCGCCCGCGGGCCTAGTGTCAGGGGCGATTCCAAGAGGCGCGATGACTCCCATGCTCGACCACGCGATGAAACGGCTGGAGGGGGCCCTGGGGCTTCTCGAAGCCTCGGTCTCCCGCCGGCTGGAGGCCGACAGGCGGCGCGGCAGCCTGGAGACCGAGCTCCAGCTCATGCAGGACGACCGGGCGCGCCTGGCCCTGGAGCTCGACGGGGCGCTCACCCGCCTGCACCGCTTCGAGGCCGCCACCGACGACGTGAGCCGGCGCGTGCGCCAGGCCATCGGCGTGGTTCAGACCGTGCTGGTCGAGGCCGGCCAGCACGAGCCGGAGGAGAACTGACGGTGCCCCAGGTCATGGTGACCATCGCCGGCAAAACCTACCGGATCGCCTGCGCCGAGGGCGAGGAGCGGCATCTGGAAGGGCTGGCCGCCTCTTACGACGCCAAGATCCGGGAGATGCGCGGGGCCTTCGGCGAGATCGGCGACATGCGCCTTCACGTCATGGCGGCCATCACCCTGGAAGACGAGATGCACGAGATGAGGAAGCGCATGGCCGCCATGGAGGCCGAGCTCGCCGACCTGCGGCGCTTCGCTTCCGCCGGGGACGAGCGCACCCAGGCGATCGAGGCCAGGCTCGCGGGCAGCGTCCAAAGGGCCGCCGAGCGGATCGAGCAGCTCGCGCGAAGCCTGAACGTCCCGGGGCAGGGGTAGCCTTGCGGGCATGGGGCCGGCGACCCGCTCCGTTCAAACCGTCCGGGAAGCCTGCCTGAACGGCTGGCCGGCCCTGCGCGAGCTGGTCTTCGACGGCTGGCTCCTGCGCTTTTCCGGGGGCTACACCCGAAGGACGAATTCCGTGCACCCGCTCTCGGCGGGGGTTCAGCCGCTCCATGGGAAGATCCGCTACTGCGAGGCCCTTTACGCCGCTCAGGGCCTGCCGACGCTGTTCTGCATTCCCTCCACGGCGCCGCCACCGCTCGGCCATGCGCTCGATGAGAGGGGCTACGATCCGCCGGAAGGCGAGACGCGCCTCCTTTGCATGAGTTCGGCCGACGCGAGCCTGTTGCCGCAGGACGGCGTCCGCCTGGAGGAGGGCCTGCCGGGGGATGACTGGCTCCACGCCCTTGCGGGGCTTCAAGGGCAAGGCGAGGCCGAGCGGAGGACCCACCGGGCGATCCTGGAGGCCCTGGCGGTCCCTGCGGTCTTCGCGTCCGTTCCCGTCGGGGACGGGCGGCTCGGCGCCGTGGCTTTCGGGGCCGTCCACCACGGCATGGTCTGCGTGAATTCGGTGGCGACGGACCCGGAGTTCCGGCGCAGGGGCCTGGCTCACCGGACAATCTCGGCGATCCTCGCCTGGGCGCGCGACCGGCACGGGGCAGCCGAGGCCTGCGTGCCCGTGCTGGCGGAGAACGATCCGGCCGCTGCCCTTTATGAAAGGCTCGGCTTCCGGGACTAGATTTACCGCTATCATTACCGGCGCGGGCCTCTCTAAGAGCGGATCCGAAAATCGGCGGGCGCCCGTCACTTTTCCCCTTCCCCCTGGGCCCCCAAATCCCTACATAAGACAGGCGGGGCTGCGGGGCGCGTTAGGAGTTCATATTCCCCGGGGCCTTATCGATCCCAATGGGAGCTGTCCCTGCCCGGTCCCTGGACCGGAACATATGGCGCCCACCTACTTTGTAGGTTCCCGGGATCGCTTCTCCGACGGTTTCTGTGGCTCCGCACCCTATGACATCTCTTCCCCCTCCCGAACTCAAGGACCGGCTCCGCAGCGAGGGGTTCTCGCGCCGCGACGCCCTCGACAAGGCGTTCCGGGAGGATGCCGCCCGGCGCATCGCCGGGCGCGCCCTGGATTTTCCCGAACTCAAGGACGTCATCCCGGTGGGCGGCTATTGGCCGATCCGCAGCGAGGTCGATTCGCGCCCGCTCATGGAGGCGCTTCTCGACCGCGGCCAGGACGTGGCCCTGTCCCAGATCATTCACCCCCATCTGAGCTGGCGCCTGTGGCGGCCCGGCGACGTGCTGATCAAGGGCGGCTTCGGCGTGCGCGAGCCGGGGCCGGACGCGCCCGAGGTTTTCCCCAGCGCCCTGCTGGTGCCCCTGGTGGCCTTCGACCGGAGGGGAGGGCGCGTCGGCTACGGCAAGGGGCATTTCGACCGGGCCATCGCGGCGCTGGAGGCGAAGCATCCGATCCTGACCGTCGGCCTGGCCTATGCGGTTCAGGAGATCGAAGAGGTTCCGGTGGAGCCCCATGACCGGATGCTCGACGTGATCGTGACGGAATCGGAGCTCATCCGGACCAAGCGCCCTTAAAAGGACTGCCATGCGTCTTCTCTTTCTCGGCGACATCGTGGGGCGGCCGGGCCGCCAAGCGGTGATCGAGCGCCTGCCCGGCCTGCGCGACCGCTGGCGTCTCGATTGCGTGGTCATCAACGGGGAGAACGCGGCCGGGGGCTTCGGCATCACGGAGGCCATCTGCGACGAGATCCTCGCCGCCGGGGCCGATGCGGTGACGCTGGGCAACCATACCTGGGACCAGCGCGAGACCCTGGTGTTCATCGAGCGCCAGCCCAGGCTCCTGCGCCCGGTGAATTATCCGCCGGGCACGCCGGGGCGGGGGGCGACCCTCATCGACACCCCCTCCGGCCAGCGGGTGCTGGTGGTCAACGTCATGGGCCGCCTCTACATGGACCCGCTCGACGATCCCTTCGCGGCCGTGGAGCGGGAGCTGGAGACCTGCCCCCTGGGACGGGTGGCCGACGCGGCGATCATCGACGTTCATGCGGAGGCCACGAGCGAGAAGGAGGCCATGGGCCACCACCTCGACGGGCGGGCGAGCCTGGTGGTGGGCACCCATACCCACGTGCCCACCGCCGATCACCGGATCCTGGCCGGCGGCACCGCCTACATGTCGGACGCGGGCATGTGCGGCGACTACGATTCCGTGCTCGGGATGCAGAAGGAGGAATCGATCCGCCGCTTCCTCCAGAAGACCCCCGGCCCCCGCATGGAGCCGGCGCTCGGCGAGGGCTCCCTCTGCGGCATCGCGGTGGAGACCGACGACCGGACCGGCCTTGCGGTGCGGGCGGCGGCCCTGCGGCTGGGCCCCCATCTCGAGGAAACCTGGCCGCGCTTCTGGGACTGACTCTCCGCATTCTCCGGCCAAGCTGTCCCTTGGCGTGGAGCGGAGCCATTCCCATCTCTCCTGCCACGGAGGAGATCGGTGGACGCTGAAACGAGGAAGACGCCCTATCGCGAGGTCGGGGCAACGGTCCAGGACGCCCTGGAGCACAAGAGCGCATCGGCGGTCCTGCGGGCCGTCATCGACACCGCCAGGGGCGAAT
>DATHAU010000048.1:0-1600 GCA_035296545.1 Microvirga sp. | reverse complement strand
AGGACGACGAGGACGAGGAGGTGGACGACCTGGATGAGGAGGAGGTGGTGGTGGAGCAGGAAGTGATGGGTTGAACGACCAGGCATTTCACGGTGTCAGCAGTGTGGCGACGGCAGTGTGCTGGAGCCATTGGTGAGGAAGTTCAGTCATTGCCGTCGGCGGCGCGCAGCCAGCAACCGTGCCGTCGACACATGAGGCTTGCTGGGATCATGCGCCGGCTTGGCTTTGGCCTTCTTCCGGGGCTTGCTCCTGGCCTTGCGGACTTTTGACAGGCAAACCCCAGCCGCACAGTGCCGCAGGCACCCGGCCATCTCCACAGCACTCAGCCCACGGAACTGCAACCACCCCTCGGGCGGCAGTCCCACCATCATCCCCTCGTAGTTGCGGCGGACGTGCTCGGTCACCAGCGGCAGCGAGACCTCCTCTTCCACTTTGTCGCTGCCATGCACACTCCGCAGCGCCGCCTTCACCGTGGCCGGCACGTTGTACGCCACCAACGTCACGCAGAAGCTGAACAGGGCGGCCTTGGGGTAGCCCAGGCTCGTCTGCTCGCACGAAAGCGTCGTGGTCAGCACGTTGAACAGTCCCTCGATGCTCCAGCGTTGCAGGTACAGCCGGGCCACTCTCAGCGCCCGGACGCCCCGCACGTTGGTCAGGAGGACCACCTCCATCTCCCCGTCCCGCGTCGGTTCGTCCAGCCGGATGACGATCCGCCGCAGCCTGAGGCTTTGACCGTCCTCGTCGGTGATCTCCACCTCCTGCTCGGACACCGCCCCCGTCTCCGTCCGCCCCATGTCCCGCAACGGGCTCTTGGCCTGCCACGGCAAGCCCTTGTGCTCACGCACCAGCACGAAGCCGTGGCGCCGGGCCACCCCAAAGATGAAGCCCAGGGTGCAGAAGTTGCGGTCCTCGATCCACAGGTCCCTCGGCTCGACCGTCCGGATCACGTCGGCCAACAGGGAGCGTTCCTGCGCGTGGCCGTCCTCGCACGGGATGACGTCGATGGCCAGGCCCAACGCCGGGTCGAGCACCACCAGAGACTTGCCGGGCAAGGCGGCCGCCGAGGTCTGACGCAGTTCCTTGAGGCGGTGGTCGGTACCCGCCAGGGCGTTGCCGTCAAGGATCTTGACCCGGTAGCCGGGCAGCAAGGCGGCCACCTGCCCGCCCAGTTCCTCGATGATGGCCTGGCTGCGCCCGGCGTTGTCGCGAACCATCTCGCGCATGACGGGCAGTTCGATGCCCTGGAGCTTCTCATAGACGCACTTGAGGGTCACCGGGAACCGAGCGGGGTGCTCGGTGTAGACGGCGCGGGGGGACTTGTAGATCCGGCAGGCGACCAGGGCCATGGTCTCGACGACGGCGGAGAAGAGCAATTCGCGGGTGTACTGCGCGACGGCCAGCCGTTCGAAGAGCTCGTCGAGGGGTTGAGGTTGCAGGGCGTTCTCCAGCAAGGCGCGGGTCATGACCGACAGCGGGGTGCCGGAGGCGAAACGCTCGGAGAGAGGTTCGAACAGCATGGCAGGGTCCCTGGAGGGTTACGGCGGCACCACCCAGGCGACTTACCAGTTCGGGCTGGACTGGTGGATTCGAGCCCTCTCGG
>DATHAU010000047.1:0-7161 GCA_035296545.1 Microvirga sp. | reverse complement strand
CCGGTGCTCGAGGATTGCCAGCTCGAGATCAGCATCGGCAGCGAGACGCAGCGCATCCCCCTGCCCCGCATCGAGGCCCCCCACGTGCTGGATCTCGGCCGCATCGAGGTGCCGCTGCCGGACATGAACGAGCCGGCCCTGCGGCGGATCAACCTGGATCTGCGCAACTCCGACGGCGGCCTGATCTCCCACAACCACATGGACCTGGCGATCCACCCCAAGCGCGCCAAGCCCGCTCACCTGCGCGAGCTGGTCTGGTCGCCGGACGAGGACATCCGCGAGCGCTTCGGGGCTCTGGGCTACACCATGGCCCGCGCCTTCGAGGAGTCCACCCTGATCGTGGCCCGCAGCCACAACAAGGCCATCGCCGACCATGTGCGGGCGGGCGCCAAGCTGCTGCTGCTGCCGGAAGACGACATGAGCCTCTATCCGTTCTTCCCGCACTGGCAGGCGGTGAAGGTGCAGGCGCGCTCCGGCACCCTGTGGTCCGGCGACTGGGCGTCCTCCTTCGGCTGGCTGCGCCGCTCGGGCCACTTCGCCCGCTTCCCCTCCGGGCCGCTGCTCGACGAGACCATGGACCGGGTGCTGCCTGAGCATGTGATCTCGGGCTGCAACCTGCTCGACTTCCAGGCCCGGGTCTTCGCAGGCCTCGTGGTCGGCTGGATCCACAAGCCGGTGGCCCTCGGGGTGGAGCGCACCTACGGACGCGGACGCCTGGTGGCCTCGACCCTGCGCCTGTTCCGGGACCAGCCCATGGCCGACCCGACCGCCACCATGCTGACGGACGCCCTGATGGAACTGGCGGCGGAAGCCCGGGCGCCGCGCCTCGAAGAGGCGGTGCGGGCCGCGGAGGCGGCGGCTTAGGGCGCTTCTCCCGACCATCCCTCGCGTAGCGGCGCGGATGTGTTCCGCGCCGCTTTTCGTTCGGGCGCAGGGCACAAAAAATCACGGCCGGCGCAAGGCCGGCCGTGACGGAACGATTCGTTGGGGATCGGCTACTCGGCGGCGAGCTTCAGGGCGTCCTCCGACCACTCGACCTCGTTGTCCGCAAAGAAGCGGTCGAGAGCGCTCTCAAGGCCCGGCATGAGGATGCCGCGCTCGGTGGCCAGAGCCGTGCTGAGCGCAGGCCCGTCTCCCGCCTCGGCCACGAGGCCGGGGTCGAAACCGGCCCGCTCGGCCGCCATGGCGGCCAGATCGCGCCAGGACACCTCTCCCAGGTTGGCCATGTGCCAGAGGCCCGCGCCGCCATCGATCAAGAGGTCGAGGGAGGTGTTCACGAGGTCGGGCACATAGGTGGGCGACACCCGGTCGGCGCTGGCCTCGACCCCGTCGCCCCGGCTGAGCGCATTCAGGATCGACCAGACGAAGTTGTAGCGGTCCCAGGGGCCGAAGAAGGCGCTGGTGCGGATCACGAGAGCCTTGTCATGGGCGGCGAGCACCCGGCGCTCCGCCTCGGCCTTGCTGGCCCCGTAGACCGTCGTGGGATTGACCCCGTCGCTCTCCACATAGGGCCTGCCGAGGGTGCCGTCGAAGACCAGGTCGGACGAGAAGGTCACGAGGGGAATGCCCGCATCGGCGCAGGCCCGGGCCAGCACCTCGGCCCCGTGGGCGTTCTCCCGGAAGCACCGCTCCGCATCGTTCTCGGCCTCCGCCACCCGCACATAGCCTGCGGTGTTGATCACCGCCCAGGGCTTGTGGCAGGCCAGGGCCTCCGCGACGCCCTTGGCGTCCTCGATGTTCATGTCGCCCCGCCCGAGCAGGGTGTGATCGAGTCCCCGGAAATCGCACAGGCGCGAGAAGGCGCGGCCCAGCGTCCCGGTGGCCCCGGTGATCAGAAGCTGGCGCGGCGCGCCCACCAGGCGGCAGGCGTTCGACCGGCGGGCCGGCGGCTTGTAGAAGCGGATGTCGCGCTTCCACCAGCCCGCCCGGTCGAGCACCGGATGGTCGTAATCCCCCGTCTTGGCAAGGGACTCGGCGGCGTGCGCCAGGGCCGTGCGCCGGGGCTCGGGAGCGCGCACATCGAAGGGACCCGGCTCGTAGAAGTCGTTGCGCCGGGTCAGAAGGCTGTTCCAGTCCACCGCCCCGAACAGGGACCACACTGTGACCGCCCGGATGTCCGCGCCCTCGCGGCGCAGGGTCTGCACGCCGTTCCACACTTCCATGAGCCAGCGGAGCTGGTCGTCGCGGGTGCAGCCGTGGTGCGCTTCCGTCACGGCGATGGGCCGCCGGTAGCGCTCCCACACCTCCCGCAGGCGGGCGGCGGGACCCAGGTCCCGGGACGGCAGCGGCATGCGAACGGCCTCGGCATCCGCATAATCATGGGTGCCGTTGCCGCCCCAATGGTGCTGCGGGTAGCGGGACAGGCGCTCGTCGAGATAGCGCTCGCTCGTCAGGTAATGGTTGATGCCGATGATGTCGGGGGCGGCGTCGGCCTCGAGGAAGAGTTCGAGATCCGCCTCGGCAACGCCGTTCTTGAGGAAGATCGGCCACCAGGGATGGTGGCGATCCACCATGCCGCACAGCAGGTCGAAGCTTAGGAAACGGCGCTGGTTCTCATGCTCGGCCTGATAGGCGAGCGCCGGCGTCGAGAAGGTCTTGCCCATGTCGTCCGTCTGCACGAGCCCCGCGTCGGGGCGCACCTCGCGGATGGCGCGCATGGACAGAACGGTGGCCTTGCACTCGTTGACCAGGATCTTGAGGAAGGCCTCGTAGCTTGTGCCGTGCGGATACCAATGGCCGTAGAGCCCCGAGAAGCGCGCCGTGGTGAGCGGCTCGTTCACGGGCGTGTAGAGGTCGAGATGCGGATAGCGCTCGGCCACATGGGCCGCATGGCGCGCCAGGAGTTCCGGCCAGGCCGGGTCGAGCATGTGGGTGTAGCGCGGGCCGCTGCCGTGATGGCACAGGCCCGCGATGGGGCGGATCCCAAGCTCCTGCAGGCGCCCCAGGCGAACGTCGTGCCAGGAGAAATCGGTGCGGTCCGGGCTCTCGGGAGAGATCGTCTCCCAGAGCACCGGGTGCCGCAAGGTGCGGATTCCGAGTTCGGCGATCCGGTCGAGATCTTCGATTCGGCTGCTGTGCCCGGTCTCCAGGCTCTGGTCGCGGTAATCGTCGCCCACGCGGGCGACAGTACATTCCAGTCCGCCCCAAAGCTCTAACGATCGATTCATCACACAACTCCGAGCCATTACATCAAGTGTTCGACAACGATGCTTGGCCTGGATTGTTCGATGCTAATTTCATCATGAGACCAGGGCCGCCGAGGACGGCATAGCCTTCACGGCGGAGGTGTCCGCTCCGACCGGCAGGGATTCGTTGATGCGCCGGAAGGTGGCGAGCGCCTGGCCGACGATCTGGTCCATGTTGTAGTAGCGGTAGGTGGCGAGGCGGCCCACGAACCACACGTCCGGCGTCGCCAGGGCCAGGCGCTCGTATTTCTTGAAGAGCTCCTGGTTTTCCGGCTTCGGGATGGGATAGTAGGGGTCGCCTTCGGCGGACGGGTACTCGTAGGTGAGCGCCGTCTTGGCGTGCTCCTGACCCGTCAGGTGCTTGTATTCGGTGACGCGGGTATAATCCTTCGTCTGCGGATAGTTCACCACGCCCACGGGCTGGTGCCAGGTCTTTTCGAGGGTCACGTGCTCGAAGCGCAGGGAGCGGTAGGGCAGCCGGCCGAACTGGAACTTGAAGTACTCGTCGATGGGCCCGGTATAGATCACCCGGCGATGGGGGACGATGTGCTTGACGTCCTCGTAGTCGGTCTGGGTCATCACGTGGATGTTCGGATGGCTCACCATCTTCTCGAACATGCGGGTGTAGCCGTGCTTGGGCATGAACTGGAATTCGTCCGCGAAGTACCGGTCGTCCCGGTTCGTGCGGGTCGGCACGCGGGAGGTCACCGACTTGTCCAGCTCGGACGGGTCGAGGCCCCATTGCTTGCGGGTGTAGCCGCGGAAGAATTTTTCGTAGAGCTCGCGGCCGACGGTGGACACCACCACGTCCTCTGAGGTCTTGATCTCTCCGATCTTCTCGGCCCGCTCGGCGAACCAGTCCTGCAGCTGCTCGGAGGTGAGATTCAGGCCATAGAGCTTGTTGACCGTATCCAGGTTGATCGGGATCGGCACCTGCATGCCGTCCACTTCCGCGAGCACCCG
Organism: Microvirga sp.; assembly: GCA_035296545.1. Taxonomy (GTDB): domain Bacteria; phylum Pseudomonadota; class Alphaproteobacteria; order Rhizobiales; family Beijerinckiaceae; genus Microvirga. The sequence goes on along the minus strand of DATHAU010000047.1, from coordinate 3,013 downwards.
GTGCTCGTAGAAGCGCCATTCCGTGAAGCGCGAAAGATGATCGAAGATCTGCTTCGAATTGGTGTGGAAGATGTGGGGTCCGTATTGGTGGATGAGCAGGCCCTCGTCATCGTACCGGTCATAGGCGTTGCCGCCCACATGGTTGCGCCGGTCGATGAGAAGAACGCGCTCGTTGCGCTCGCTGGCGAGACGTTCCGCCAGAACGCTGCCCGCAAAGCCGGCGCCGACAATCAGCCAATCATACATTCTAAGGTCACTCCGCAGGCGTCGTAGCATAAACGGGAAGAGAGGAAGCGGCGCGATCCGCCGTCGCGTCGCCGGTCACGTCCAGCATCAGCTTGTGCATGGACGCCCAGGTCTTGTCCCAGGAGCCGGCGGCCAGGTGCCGGTCGACCCGGGCGAGCCAGGGCTCCTTCGGACGGGCGAAGATGGTCTCGACCTTGGCCACCACCTCCTTGGCGTCCCGGGCGATCTCCACCAGACCTTTTTCGCCGTAGGGCCGCACCACGTCGGTGATGGCCGTGGACACCACCGGCACGCCGGCGGCGAGGAATTCCGGCGTCTTGGTGGGGCTGATGAATTTCGTCGCCTCGTTGAGGGCGAAGTTCATGAAGCCCACGTCCCAGCCGGCGAGGTAATGCGGCAGCTCGTTGTAGGACTTGCCGCCGAGCCAGTGGATGTTGGGCCGCTGCGGCAGGGAGGCGGGATCGATCTTCACCACCGGGCCGATCATGACGAAATGCCAGTCGGGACGAAGGGCGGCCACGTCCGCCACCAGGTCCACGTCCATGCGCTCGTCGATGACGCCGAAGAAGCCGAGGCGCGGATGGGGGATATGAGCCTGATCGGCGGGATCCTGACGGATCGAGCGCGCCTTGGAGAAATGATTGAAGTCGATGGAGGACGGGAAGCCGTGAATGCTGCGATGGCGGCTGCGCTTGGCCTCGTAGAGGCTCATGCCGCCCGTGAACACGAGGTCGCAGCGGGCGAAAAGGCTGTTTTCGAGATCGAGCAGTTCCTGCGAAGCGCCGCGGAAGAGGGAGAGCTCGTCCATGTTGTCGTAGATGCACAGGTCGCAGTCCAGGTCGCTCGTGAAGGCAAGCGCCATGGGCGTATAATACCAGAACACGCGGGAATGGGTGGCCTCGCGGCCGATCAGGCCCTCGATCAGGTCGTGCTGCTCGGCGATCACGTCCTCATGGGACAGGCCTTCCGGCAGGATCGGCACGGCGATGGTGACGCCCTGGGGCCGGTCGCTGATGTCCATGTGGGCCGTAGCGCCGGGCTTGAAGATCGGCTCTTCTATAATGAGAACGTTGTAGTGCCGGACGGCTCGACTCAGGAGGTGCTGAGGACGCTGCCAGACGAAATCCCATCGAAGGTGAGAGAAGCAGACGAGAAGAGGCTTTTGGGGGTCGACCTTGAAGGGCAAACGAAGAGCATGCGGCTGCGTTCTCAAACGCTCATGCATAGCGCGATCCTCAAATACGGTTATGTTGTCACGGTCGGACGGAAATCACAGTCCGGGGCGATGAAAACGACGACTTCAGTGAAGCGCACCGGCAGTCAGCCGCGGTCGCAATCGAATATTCAACTCAGTCGATGCAATTTGGTTCCATAAGCATTCATCTTCGTGAACGACTATTCATGCCTATACGCAGGATCACTTCTTCTCCAGCATCAGCGTGCCTTGCTTTTGGATGAAGGTCTTTGCCTTCTCGGCCACCATAGCCAGGATCCAGGGAAGCTGTACTTCCACCCTCACATGATCTTCCCCCACCTGGAGGAAGCCGTTGACGGTCTGGCCCATGGCGCCGACGCGGAAATCCATCCGGTCCCCGGTCCATGTTTCCTGGATCGTGGCGATCTTGTCCCCGAACTGCGATTTCAGCTGCGTGAGGCCGCCCTGGAGGCGGCGCGTCGCTTCGGGCTTGCCGAGATTGTGGGGAAGGGAAACGACGAGGGGTTTGGACATCGTGATGCTCCGCTACTCGCATAGGACAAGCAGGCGGCAGGCGGGCGGTTCCTCACGCGTCCATCGGGCGCGACGTCGTCGGAAGACGTTCCGGCCGCCTGCGATCGGCGGGATGTTCCTGCGGAGACGCGCCTGCATCGCGGGCGCCCTCTAGAGCATGTCCACGCGGATCGCCCGCATGACGATGGTCTCCTGGTTGAAGCGCCGCTCCAGTTCCGCCCGGTAGCGTTCCCACCAGGCGTGATCGAGTTCGCGGGTCATCACCTCGAACACCACGATGTCGTCGTGGTTGGTATGGCCGCCCTCCTTCCACACGCCCTCCGCAGGAGCGCGGGTGAAGCTCGTGATGCCGCCGAAGCGTTCCGCCAGTTCGGAGCGGACGCCTCCGTAATCGGCGCCGTCGAAGCGACGGCCCGCATTGTCGGCCAGCGGCAGGAGAATTTGAACCAGATGCATCGCCAGGATCCCGACATCTCATGCCGAAGCGGCGCGTCAGGCCGCGCCCTGCTCCTTCAAGCAAGACATAGTTCAGGCGACGGGAAAGGCGAGTCCTTGCGGGCGCTCAGGCGTGCTGGGCGGCGAAGAGGCCTGCGTCGGTGGCCGGCAGGCTGTGGTCGACCCGGTAGGGCCCGGAGGGCTTCGAGACGCGCCAGGGATGGCTGGTCGAGGCCCGGTACGCCTCGGAGGGGCGCAGGCGGCGGGCGGTGCCGTCGGCCTGAACCTCGTCGATCACCACGAAGCCGAAGATGGTGAGCCGCGTCGCCGCGACCTTCGTCGCCCGGTCGCCAGCGTCCACCGCAAGCGAGCCCGCGGCGTAGACCGCGTCCATGAGACTTCCTTGATCGCGGCCGGGGTGGGCCGACGAGCGCGCCCCCGGAAAGCGGATGACGTTCGTCGGCTGAGACGATCTCGATTCCATGTAAGCAACCCTTGGTCCCGAATCAGGCCCGAGGATCGCCGGAAGCCATTAAGATGCGCCTAATCTAATCCAGCCGGTGCAGGGAGACGTAGCCCGTGCCGCTGGAGGTGAGCCCCAGG
>DATHAU010000046.1:0-3456 GCA_035296545.1 Microvirga sp. | reverse complement strand
GACGGCATCCACGGCGCCACCATGGCGTCGGCGGAGTTCGACGATGCGTCCGAGGAGAAGCGCCCCACGGTGCAGGTGGGCGATCCCTTCGCCGAGAAGCTGCTGCTGGAGGCCTGCCTCGAGCTCATGAAGTCCGGCGCGGTGATCGCCATCCAGGACATGGGGGCGGCCGGGCTCACCAGCTCCGCCGTGGAGATGGGCGCGAAGGGCAATCTCGGGGTCGAGCTCGACCTGGACAAGGTGCCCTGCCGCGAGGAGGGCATGAGCGCCTACGAGATGATGCTGTCCGAAAGCCAGGAGCGCATGCTCATGGTGCTCAAGCCCGGCATGGAACAACAGGCGGAGGCCATCTTCCACAAATGGGGCCTCGATTTCGCGGTGATCGGCCGGACCACCGACACCCTGCGCTTCGTGATCAGGCACGGGGGCGAGGTGAAGGCGGACCTGCCCATCAAGGAACTGGGCGACGAGGCCCCGCTCTACGACCGGCCCTATGCGGAGAGCCCCCAGCAGCCCGTGATCGCCCCGGAGAGCGTGGAGGCTCCCGTGTCGGAGGCCGAGGCCCTGCTGCGGCTCGTCGGCTCGCCGGACCAGTGCTCCAAGCGCTGGGTCTGGGAGCAGTACGACCATCTCATCCTCGGCAACACCGTCCAGCCCCCCGGCGGCGACGCCGCCATCGTGCGGGTGGAGGACGGGCCCAAGGGCCTCGCCCTCACCACCGACGTGACCCCGCGCTACTGCGAGGCCGATCCCTTCGAGGGCGGCAAGCAGGCGGTGGCGGAGGCCTGGCGCAACATCACGGCGGTGGGCGGCCTGCCGCTGGCGATTACCGACAACCTGAACTTCGCCAGCCCCGAGCGGCCGGAATCCATGGCCCAGTTCGTCGGCTGCGTGAGGGGCATCGGCGAGGCCTGCCGGGCGCTCGACTTCCCCGTGGTGTCCGGCAACGTCTCCCTCTACAACGAGACCAACGGCCAGGGCATCCTGCCCACGCCGGCCATCGGCGGCGTGGGGGTGCTCGACGACGTGAGGGTCAACGCCTCGGTGGCCTTCAAGCGCGAGGGCGACGCCGTCATCCTCATCGGGGCGACGAGGGGCTGGCTCGGCCGGTCGATCTATCTCCGGGACGTGTGCGGCCGGGAGGAAGGCGCTCCGCCGCCGGTGGACCTGGCCGCGGAGCGGCGCAACGGCGACTTCGTGCGCCAGCTCATCCGCTCGGGCCAGGTGGACACGGTCCACGACTGCTCGGACGGCGGCATCGCGCTGGCGCTGGCCGAGATGGCCATGGCGGGCGACCTCGGCGCGACGGTCGCGGTAGCGCCGGAGGGCCTGCCGCTCCACGCCTTCCTGTTCGGCGAGGACCAGGGCCGCTACCTCATCGCGGTCGAGGAGGACGTGGCGGCCGACATCCTCTACGAGGCCGGGGCCGTCGGCATTCCCGCCGCGGCGCTGGGCGTCACCGGCGGCAATGCGTTGATTCTGCCGGGCGAGCAGGCCATATCGATCAGGAAGCTGAAGGCGGCGCACGAGGCCTGGCTGCCCGACTACATGGCCGGCAAGGCCTGAGGAGAGAGAATCCATGCCCATGGACGCCCGCGACATCGAGAGCATGATCAAGGCCGCCCTGCCCGACGCGGTGGTGGAGATCAAGGACCTGGCGGGCGACGGCGACCACTACGCCGCCACCGTCACGTCCTCGGCCTTCCGGGGAAAGTCCCGGGTGCAGCAGCACCAGATGGTCTATGCGGCGCTCCAGGGCCGCATGGGCGGCGCGCTGCACGCCCTTGCATTAACGACGCTGGCACCCGACAATTGATACGACAACCCGGCGCCTTGAACGCCGGAGCCAAGGAGCATCCCATGACCGACGCCCGTCAGGTGATCGACAACGAAGTGAAGTCCAACGACGTCGTGCTCTTCATGAAAGGCACGCCGCAATTCCCCATGTGCGGTTTCTCGGGCCAGGTGGTCCAGATCCTCAACTACCTGGGCGTGCCCTACAAGGGCGTGAACGTGCTCGAGGACGAGACCATCCGCCAGGGCATCAAGGATTATTCCAACTGGCCGACCATTCCCCAGCTCTACGTGAAGGGCGAGTTCGTGGGCGGCTGCGACATCACCCGCGAGATGTTCCAGGCCGGCGAGCTGCAGCAGTTTTTCGCCGACAAGGGCGTCAAGGTTGAGCAGAGCGCTTAAAAAAAGCAGCGCCGCTCGCAGGAAGCGATCGAGGCGGGGCCCGGGCCCCGCCTTTTTGTTGCGCCAGGCCCCGTGTTTTTGAACGAAACGCGTCTTTTGTCGCATTTCCCTTGCGGCGCAGCTTCCGGCACAATGGCCCCGTGAATTCACGAAAGCCGCCCATCAAAAACAAAAGGGCGGACACGGGGGCCTTGCCATGATCGAGCCGGAGACGACGAATATCGTTGCGTTCAAGCCGCGCGCGGCGGCAGCGCAGCACCATCCCAAGAGCCTGATGGAGCGGATCTACGCCGCGGGCTCCCTGCCCGTGCGGGCGGACGACCTCGCCACCAAGACGGCGGCCGTGATGCTGCAGCGCCTCGGCTTTCTCGTCATCGAGGAGGTTTTGGCCGACGGCACCCCCAAGCCCCTCGGGCGCGGCGAGGTCCGAGAGGCCATGCACCGACCCTGGAGGCTGGCGAAGCCTGCCTTCTCGGGCCGGACCGGCGTTCCCGACGGCGGCGGTCCTGTCCCGGCCTAGAGCATCCTTCGCCGCAGCGGATCCGGCTCGCCGCAGAACGTGCGGCCCGGGCGGGGGCCGACTTCACGGGAGCAGCGCTAGGACCGCCCGAGCGCCGCGCGCATGAAGGCCAGGGCATCGGGGGAGTCCCATTCGGCCGGACCCTTGAGCAGAGCGATCTCGCAGCCGGACGGATCGACCAGGAAGGTGGTGGGCAGGCCCACCACGTGGCCGGATTTCTGGAGAACCTGCAGAAGCTTGCCGGCAGGGTCGGCGAAATAGGCCAGGTTTCGGATGCCGTTCTCCCGCAGCCAGGCCTTGGGCTTGTCGGGATTGCGCGTATCCACGTTGATGGCCACCACCTGGAAGTCCGGCCCGCCCAGCTCCGCCTGGAGCCGGTCGAGGGCCGGCATCTCCTGCCGGCAGGGGACGCACCAGGTGGCCCAGAGATTGACGAGGATCGTCCTGCCGCGGAAATCGGACAGGCCCGCCGCCTGCCCGTCCGGACCCGTGAAGGCGATGGCCGGAGGCGGCTTGGGCGCGCCGTTCACGGCGAGCGCCGCGATCTCGCCCCTGGCCAGGGGCTTCAACCGTTCCGCAACCGGGCCCGCGGCGCGGCATTCCCCCGCCCCTGCCACGGCCGAGCCATGCTGGAACAGGGCGTACCAGCCGACCCCCGCCCCCAGGAGAGCGAGCGCGAGGAGGCCCGAGAGCCAAGGAGCCGTCCGAGATTTGACCAGATGCCACATAGCTTGGCATGT
>DATHAU010000045.1:0-10366 GCA_035296545.1 Microvirga sp. | reverse complement strand
CCGAACCCGAGCTGGGGCATGGAGCGGCCGTCATTCAGGCGGATGGGGGGGACGATCGGCATCGGCTGTTCCTGACCTGACTCGGGGCTGCCGCTAGAAGGTAGGGCCGGGGCCGCGATAGGCAAAGGGCGCGGCGCCCTTCGACCTCTTGCCGCCAGCGCAAGCTCCGGCCCCGCAGGGCAGGACACCTCGCCTGGCCCGTCACTCGACCTGACGTCGGACTTGAGGCCCGGAGCCTCAGATGATGTAGAAGTCGGCGGCGGACAGGGTGGGCTTGGAGATCAGGGTCGCGAACTTGATCTGCGCCGCCGCGCCGGTTCCGTCAGGATCGTAGAAGAGGTCGCCCGTCCCCTTGTCGTAGATGATCCTGTCCTTGGAATCCTTGGCGCTCGATCCGACGCAGAACCGGGCCGACGACAAAGCGCCGGTCTTGAGGCCGCCCACCACCTTGTCGTCGAGGCGGATCGTGTCGTCCTTGGCGATGAAGTCCGAGATCCGGTCCACATCGCCCCCGCCCGAGAAGGCGCTGTTGAAGATGAAGTGATCCTTGCCCTTCCCGCCCTTCAGGTAATCGTTGCCATCGCCCCCGCGCAGATAATCGTTGCCGGCCCCGCCATAAAGGGCATCGTTGCCCGATCCGGCATTGAGCCTGTCGTGGCCATGCATGCCTTTCAGGCGGTTATCGACGCTGTTGCCGATCAGAGTATCCGAGCCGCTGCCGCCCTGGGCGCGTTCGATTACCACGTCGGGGCCGATCATCACGGTGGCGCGGGACGAATCCCCATTGCTGAAGTTGATCCGGTCGCTCAGGGTGTTGAACTGGCCCCGGCGAAGGTCGATGACGCATTTCGAGGAGCCGCTGTACACGATGGTGTCCGTGCCGCCAGCGTCATCGATCGTCTGCCAATACTTCCTGCCCTTGTGGAATGTGTACGTCGTATCGGTGGCATTCACGGTCTGGTCGCGGCCGTAGAGGTACTGGATGGCCACGAGGTCGAGATACATGGGCGTCGTCGGGTAGAAATCCGCCGACGCAGACTTGGACGATGGCGTCGCCGTGTAGCTCATCACCGTGTAGAAGCAGCTGTCGTATTTCGCCTCCAACTTTGTGGCGTTGTGGGGCGACTTGCTGAAGGGATGCTTCAGGCCCAGGGCGTGGCCGATCTCATGAAGCAGGGTCAGATAGGCATAGGTGCCGGGCCTGTGCGCATCCGTCCCGGAGCTGTTCCAGCTGTTGACGTTCATCCAGATGTCGCCCGCATGCGGGTCGTCCGAGGGGATATAGGCATGCGCTTCGGCATCCCATGGACCATTGGCCGTCTTCGCGAACCGGATTTCACCGACCGTGGATATATTGTCCAAGACCTTCTTGAAGGCGACTCCGGAGACTTGGGCCCAGGCGGCCAAAGCCTTGACCGCCCCTGAGACCTCCTTGTCCGTTAACCTTTTCCAGGCCTCGTTCTCACCGGTGAAATTGTAGGAATCGGCGAACCAGGCAGTCCCTTTGGGAAGGCTCCAGGTGATCGTGACGCCCACTCCTGGGGAAGACGAGCCCCATTTGGTTCCGTAAATGAGAGCGGTGGCGGAACCGGCATTGACCGAGACGTTTGGCGAGGGGATATCGTTGACTGCCGGGCTTGCCATGTCTGTCCTACTGATTCGATGATGGGTTTCAGCCTTGGCGGCTCAGGGTACGTCATACCGTTGCGGTATGGTTTTATGACTGAGCCCGTCGACTTCAAGGCCGGCTTACAAATTTGTGGCCGCAGAAACGACAAGGCCGGGCTTCCGCCCGGCTCGTCGTTGGATAATGAGTCATCGCAAACTCTTCCACTCATTTCTCCCCTTGGGGAAGGGGGAGGCTCCGGCAGCCCCCACGCCGTCCAGCGCCCGCGGGATCAAGGGTGGCTTCGAGGGCGCCGCCAGCCTTCCGGGTCCTTAGACGATGTAGAAGTCGGCGGCCGACAGGGCGGGCTTGGAGATCAGGGTCGCGAACTTGATCTGCGCCGCCGCGCCGGTTCCGTCAGGATCGTAGAAGAGGTCGCCCGTCCCCTACCCCTCGAAAGGATGCTTCAGGCCCAGGGCATGGCCGACCTCGTGAAGCAGCGCGTAATAGGCATAGGTGCCGGGCGTGTTGGCATCGCTGCCGGAGGTGTTCCAGCTGTGCACGTTCATCCACACGTTGCCTGCCCGCACGGCGTCCCAGGGGGAATAGGCATGCCCGTCGGAGCCTGCCGGACCATAGGACGACGTCGCGAACCGGATTTCGCCGACCGTCCACTTGTTGTCGTCCACTCTCCTGAAGCCGACGCCGGAGACGCGCGACCAGGCATTCAAGGCCCTGGACGCGGCCGCGATTTCGTCGGCCGAGAACTCGTACCAGGAATATTGCTCGCCATAGGTTGAGTACGAGTTGGCGAACCAGGAGGTCCCCTGCAGAACGCTCCCGGTGATGGACACCCCGACGCCGTTGGAGGATGACCCCATTTGGTCCCGAATATAAGGGAGGTGGCGATGCCCGCGTCGATGGAGGCGACGCGTGGCGAGTTGAGGTCGTTTTCCGTGGGGCTTGCCATTTCCGTCGTCCAACCTTGGCCTTGGGCGATACGAGTCTACGAGTCGTAACAAGGTTATGGAATGTTGTTTCGAGCGGGTCCTATGGGGCGATCGGAGTCACTTCAAGGGCGACTTGAGGGCCGGGAGCATGGAACGCAAACGGGCCGGGCGATGCCCGGCCTGCTGATGCGGCGGTTCGTACGGGCGGGCCTACCAGCTCGTGAGAACCGAGCCCTTGAACTTCTCCTCCACGAACCTCTTCACCTCGGGGGAGCGGTAGGCCTCCACGAGGGCCTTGACCCAAGGCTTGTCCTTGTCCTCGCTGCGCACCGCGATGATGTTGACGTAGGGGCCCTTCGGGTTCTCGCGGGCGATGGGGTCCTTCACCGGGTCGAGGCCGGCCTGGGTGGCGTAGTTGGTGTTGATCACCGCGGCGTCCACGTCGTCGAGCACCCGCGGCGCCTGGGCGGCCTCGATCTCCACGAACTTGATCTTCTTCGGGTTGTCGGTGATGTCCAGCGGCGTCGGCTTGTAGCCTACATTGTCCTTCAGCTTGATCAGGCCCTTGTCCTGGAGAACCAGGAGCGCCCGCCCGCCATTGGTGGGATCGTTGGGGATGGAGATCGTCGCGCCGTTGGGCAGGGCCTCGAAGCTCTTGTGCTTCTTCGAATAGACGCCGATGGGGAAGTTCACGGTCTGGGCCACGGTCTCGATCTTGAAGCCGCGGTCCGCCTTCTGGTTGTCCAGGTAGGGCTGGTTCTGGAACGAGTTCGCCTCGATGTCGCCGGAGGCGAGCGCCGCATTGGGCACCACGTAGTCGGAGAACTCGACGATCTTGATGTCGATCCCCTTGGCGGCCACGATGGGCTTGACGGTCTCGAAGATCTGCGCGTGCGGGCCGGGGGTGACGCCGATGCGGATCGTCTGCGTCTGCGCCGCCGCCGGGAGGGCCGCGAGGGACAGGAGGGCGGCGAGGCCCAGTTTCTTCAGGGACATGAGGTTCTCCTTGTGCGAGGTCCTGAAAGGATCAGATGTGGCGGATGCGCTTGTTGAGGCGCCGGGCCAGGCGGTCGCCGATGCTCTGCACCGCCTGGACGAGAACGATGAGCACGACCACCACGGCCAGCATCATCTCGGGCATGAAGCGCTGGTAGCCGTAGCGGATGCCGAGATCCCCTAAGCCCCCGCCGCCCACCGCCCCCACCATGGCCGAGAAGCCGAGGAGCGACACGATGGCGAGCGTCAGCCCCAGCACGATGCCGGGCAGGGCCTCCGGGATCAGCACCTTGCGGACGATCTGGAGCGGGCTCGCCCCGAAGGCGCGCGCCGCCTCGATGAGGCCCTGGTCCACCTCCCGGATGGCGCCCTCGATGAGGCGGGCGATGAAGGGGGTGGCGGCAACCGTCAGCGGCACCACGGCGGCGCTGGTGCCGATGGAGGTTCCGGCGATCAGGCGGGTGAAGGGAATGATCGCCACCACGAGAATGATGAAGGGCGTCGAGCGGGTGGCGTTGACCACCGCGCCGAGCACCCGATTGGCCCAGGGGGCGGCGAACAGCTCGCCCCGGCCGCTGGTGGCGAGGAACACGCCCAGCGGCAGGCCGAGCAGGGTGGCGATCAGCGCCGCCACCGCCACCATGTAGAGCGTTTCGCCGGTCGACGCGGCGATCAGGCGGATCATCTCAGGCGACATGGCCGAGCACCTCCGTGTCGAGACCGTACTGCTTCAGGAAATCGAGGGTCTTGGCCAGAGAGGCCTCAGGAACGCCGATCACCAGGGTGCCCCAGGGGCGGCCGGCGATCTCGTCCACGGAGCCGGCCAGGATGTTGGTCTCCACGTGGAGGTCGCGGGCGAGCCGCGCGAGGACCGGGTCCGTGGCGTGGGGGCCCCGGAAGCCGATGCGCACCACCGCCTGGCCGCCCGGCGCCGCATCCGGCCGCAGGCGGCTCGCCACATAGGGCGGCAGGGCGCGGCCGGCCTCATGGGCCAGGAAGGAGCGGGTCACCTCGTGCCGGGGACGGGTGAACACGTCGAACACGTCGCCCTGCTCGACGATGCGCCCGCCCTCGATCACCGCCACCTCCCGGGCAATGGTGCGGATCACCGACATCTCGTGGGTGATGAGCAGGATGGTGAGCCCGAGCTCCGCGTTGATGCGGGCGAGGAGATCGAGGATCGAGCGGGTGGTCTCCGGGTCCAGCGCCGAGGTCGCCTCGTCCGACAGGAGCACCTTGGGCTTGGTGGCCAGCGCCCGGGCGATGCCCACGCGCTGCTTCTGGCCGCCGGACAGCTCCGAGGGGTAGCGGTTGCGCTTGTCGGAGAGGCCGACCAGGGAGAGAAGCTCCTCCACCCGCGCCTTGACGGCCGCCCTGTCGAAGCCCGCCACCTCGAGGGGCAGGGCGATGTTCTCGGCCGCCGTGCGCGAGGAGAGCAGGTTGAAATGCTGGAAGATCATGCCGATGGAGCGCCGCGCATGGCGCAGGGCCGCCTCGGGCAGGACCGCGATGTCGGACCCGTCCACGATCACCTGCCCGGTGGAGGGTTTCTCCAGGCCGTTGACGAGGCGGATCAGGGTCGACTTGCCCGCCCCCGAGCGGCCGATCACGCCCAGGACCGAGCCCTGCGCGACGGACAGGTCGACCTCCCTGAGGGCCGTCACGGACTGCCCGTCCCGGCCGGCGAACACCTTCGAGATCTTGTCCAGGCGCACGATCGGCTCCGCCGGAATCAGGCGCCGGCTCGGCCTGTCGCCGATATATCCGAGGGGAGCGTTCATGGGTGTGCCTTCGGGGTTGGTCCAACCGTCCCAGTCCCCGACACATGCGACATGTCGTTCTCTATGTCAATTATTTTGTTCTTTAAACAGGAAAAATATGATCCAAAGAACAAGCCGCCTGATTGGGTCGGCTCTGTCAGACGGTCACAAGATTGCTATACTCCCCAGAAGGCGGAACTTTCTCCTTGCTTTCGCCACATGCTCGGTTGATCGGGCCATTCTATGTTCCTAAGGCAGCCGGAAGGGGTTTTTCGGCGGGAGACGCATATGGTCAAGGCGAGTATCGCGCTGGCGTTCCTGGGGTTGACCGTCCTGGTGGCGTCCCTGTCGGATCAGGTCAAGGTCCCCTTCTATCTCCCCCTGTCGACCCTGGCGCTGGCGGGCATCCTCTACATCAGCCGCGGCATCCCGACCTTCCTGCGCATCTTCCTCATCATGCTCACGGCGACGCATCTCGTGCTCGTGGCCCTGATCTTCGGGGCCGTCCTGGAGGTGATCACGGGGGATTACACGGGCTACGTCCCGCCGCCGTCTTCCGCGCTTGGGGCGACGGCTTTTGCCGCCATCATCTATGGCCTGTCCTACGTGCCGGTTATCCGCACCATCTGCCGCATCACCGACCGCTATCTGGATTCCCAGGCCGACAGCATCATCCGCATCCCGTTCATCGGCCTGGTGAGGGCGCGCGAGGGCACCATCGGGACCTGGATCGTGGCGATCCTGATCGCGATCAACCTTGCCCAGGTCGCCCTCAACGTGCGCCTCAACTTCTTCTCGCGGGACATGTTCAATGCCCTCGAGACCAAGGATGCGGTGGCGTTCTGGTATCAGCTCTTCGTCATCTTCACGCCCCTGGCGGCGGTGTTCGTGGCGGCGTCCCTCACGGAAGTGCTGCTGCAGAATGTGCTCACGATCCGCTGGCGCGCCTTCCTCAACACCTATTACGTGCGCGAATGGCTCGGCGACGGAACCCATTACCGGATGCAGCTCATCGGTCGCGGGGCGGACAACCCGGATCAGCGCATCTCGGAAGACCTGCGCAAGTTCGTCGAGAGCACCTATTCCCTCTCGATCGGACTCATGAACCAGGCCGCGACCCTCGTGTCCTTCGTGGCGATCCTCTGGGGCATCTCGCGCGGGTTCACCTTTCCGGGCACCAACGTTGAGGTGCCGGGGCTGCTGGTGTGGGTCTGCGTCGCCTATGCGGTCCTCGGCACCTGGGTGACCCACCTCATCGGGCGGCCGCTGATCGCCCTGAACTTCGAGCAGGAGCGGGTCGAGGCGGATTACCGCTTCTCCCTGGCGCGCATGCGCGAATACTCGGAGCAGGTGGCGCTCCTGAACGGCGAGCGAGCCGAGGAGCAGGGCTTCGCCCGACGCTTCAGACGGATCGTCGACAACTACATGCAGATCGTGATCCGGCTCATCAAGCTCAACACCTTCACGTCGGCCTATTTCCAGGCCAACGTGGTGGTGCCCTACATGCTCACCGCGCCCTACTATTTCATCGGCAGGATCACCCTCGGGCAGATGCAGCAGGTGGTGGGCGCGTTCTCCCGCGTGGAGTCGGCGCTCACCTATTTCATCACGATCTACACCACGCTCGCCGACTACAAGGCCGTGCTCGACCGGCTCACCACTTTCGAGAGCGCCATCCAGTCGGCGCAGCGGGTCGGCGGCGAGAGCAGGCTGACCCATGTGTCGGTGACGGGGCAGGACGTTCGCCTCAACGGCATGGGCCTGACCCTGCCCAACGGCAGCCCGCTTCTGCACGCGGACGGGGTGACGTTCCGCCGGGGCGAGCGCACCCTGCTCGCCGGCCCATCGGGCTCGGGCAAGTCCACCCTGTTCCGCGCCATCGCGGGGATCTGGCCCTTCGGCGAAGGGCAGGTGGCCATCCCTGAAGGGTCGAGCGTGATGCTGCTGCCGCAGCGGCCCTACATCCCCATCGGATCCTTACGCGACGCGGTCACCTATCCCGGCGAGCGCAACGCCTATGACGACGCCGCCATCCGGGAGGCCCTCAAGACGGCGAAGCTGCCGCAGCTCGTGGACCTGCTCGACGACGAGCGCGCCTGGGGGCAGACCCTGTCGCTGGGCGAGCAGCAGCGCCTCGCGGTGGCCCGCGCCCTGCTGGCGAAGCCCGACTGGCTTTTCCTCGACGAGGCGACGGCGGCCCTCGACGAGCCCACGGAGGCGGAGATCTACGGGGTGATCCGGGAGCACCTGCCGGCCTCGACGGTGATCTCCATCGGCCACCGCTCGACGCTCAACGCCTTCCACGACCGGCGCATCGACATGACCCGGCAGGACAACGGCCTCTTCACCCCGGTCGACCACCGCCAGCCCCAGCCCGCGGAATAGCTCCTACGATCATGCCGGGGCCGCGCAGGCGGGGATGACGGGGGAGGGTGTCAGCAGGCGGCTCCTGCCTTCCTGAACCCTTCAATCCCGCCCGGCCGCACCAGACAGAGAAAAGGCCGGCGCAGAGGCCGGCCTGAACCCGAAGATGAGCGGGGCGTGCCCTACAGCGACCGCTCGAACCGCAGCTCGCCCGCCTGGGTGCGGATGATCAGGGTCGAGCCGGCGATGTCCCACTTGGCCGAGGTGCGAAGGGCCACCAGGAACGCCTGCTCCAGGGACATGGCGGACTTGTCGCAGGACTTCTTGGTCAGGGCGAAGGGGCCGACCGCGAGGCCCTGCTCGCGCAGGGGGTAAGCCGTCGCCGAATAGGTGTTGCAGCCGCCGAACCCGGTGGCCCGGAGCTGGTCGTCGAGCCTGAAGCTCGGGCGCTCGCCGCTGAAAGGCTTGCCGTTGAGGCTGACCGCCAGCCAGGAGGAGCCCAGGGGGAACATCTTGTCCCGCTCGCCGGGCTGCGGCACCTTGTTGTCGACCTGGCGCGTCGGGCCCGCGGGCCGGCCGAGGGTGGTTGCCGACTGCGCATGGGCCGCCGAGACAGTGGCGAGGGCCGCCAGGAATGCTGCAAGTCGAAGGGCGTTCATCGGAACCTCTGCATCGAAAAACGGCGGAACCATAAGGGCGCTTCGCCCCGGAGGCAACGCCCCTCGTGATCTTAGTCCCATGCCCGGTGACGCAGCCCCCACAAAAAACGAGAGGACTGGCGGGCCATCTTAGCCGATCCGGCGGAGCAGGCGCTCGGTGAGCGCGTTGCTGGGGCGGAAGAGGTAATCGAAGGTTCTCACCGTGATGTCCTGGGCGCCGATGCCCTGGAGCGCCGCCACCAGGTCGAACACCGCCGCCGCCCGGCAGTGGAGAACCACCTCCCGGCCGAGCGCGCTGCCGTAAGGGAGGGCCGCCCCGCATTCGCGCACCACCGAGGCAAGCGCCAGGGCGCGGGCGGGATCGAGCGCCGCCCGCACCTCCCGGCTGGTCCGCGCCTCCTCCTCCGCCGCGATGCGCGTGAGCACCGCCGTTGCGGCCGCCCGCGCCGCGCCGGTCCAGGGGGCGCGGATCGACGCCACCAGGTTGGCCTCGGAGCGCAGCATCACCCCGTCGTCGAGGATCTTGAGGGCGTTGGCCGCAAGCGTCGCTCCCGTGGTGGTGATGTCCACGATGAGCTCCGCCGAGCCCGCCCCGGGCGCACCCTCGGTGGCGACCAGGCTTTCCACGATCCGGTAATCCGCCACGCCCTTCTCGGCGAAGAACCGCCGGGTGAGGTTCACGTATTTGGTGGCGACCCGCATCTTGCGCCCATGGCGGGTGCGCAGGTCCGCCGCCACCTCGTCGAGATCGGCCATGCTGCGCACGTCGATCCAGGCCTGCGGCACGGCCACCACCACGTTGGCGTGGCCGAAGCCCAGGGGCGTGAGCAGCTCCACCGCCTCGTCGGCGTCGGAGATCTGCTCGCGGATCAGGTCCTCGCCGGTGATGCCCAGATGCACGGAGCCGGCCGCCAGCTGGTTGACGATCTCGGACGCCGACAGGAAGGCCACCTCCACGTCCGGCACCCCCGCCAGCGCGCCGCGATAATCCCGCGCGCCCCGGGACTGGGTGAACACGAGCCCGGCGCGGGCGAAGAACGCGGCCGCGTTCTCCTGCAGCCGCCCCTTGGACGGAACGGCGAGGATCAGGGGGGTGTCGCTCATCGGGGCCCTCCCACGATGCGGTCAAGCCAGAAGGAGCAGCCGACCGCCGGGATCGGGGCCCTGGCCCCCAGGTGCTCCAGCAGCCGGTCGTAGCGCCCGCCGCCCACGATGGGCTTGCCGTCGCCCCGGCGCGGGTCCTGCGCCTCGAAGATGAAGCCGGTGTAGTAGTCGAGGTTGCGCGCGAAGGTGGCGGCGAACGAGAAGGCGCCCACGTCGAGCCCGCGGGCCGCCATGAAGCCGGTGCGCTCCTCGAAGGCCTGGAGAGCCCCGCCGAGATCGAGGCCCGCCTCCCGCGCCAGCATCCTCACCGCATGGGCGGCCCCGTCCGGGTCGCCCGCGATGGCGAGATAGCGCTCCAGCACCCCCCGGGCCTCGTCGGACAGGCGGGTCCGGTTGGCGGCCCGGGCCAGGAACCGCTCGGCGATCTCGCCCGCGCTGCGCCCGCCGACGCTCGCGATGCCGGCGATGGACAGGATGTCCTCCACGAAGGCCTTGGCCGCCTGGGGAGCCTGGCCCTCGATGGCGGCGAGAAGCCCCGCATGTTCCTGCTGCCCGGCCCCGTCGGCCTCGGCGAGGCTGGCGAGGCCCTGGCCCGACACGATGGACCGGATCACCCGCCGCTTGGCGGCGGGCGCGACGCCGAGCGCGTCGATCAGGGCGTGGAGAAGGCCCATGTCGCCGAGCTTCACCCGCGGGCGGGGCGCGCCGATGCGCTCCAGGCCCTCCAGGGCGAGGCCGAGGATCTCCGCATCCGCGGCGGCGGCGTCCGCCCGGCCGATGGACTCGATGCCCGCCTGGAGAAACTCGCCGCTTTCGCCCGCGCGCATCCGGAAGACCGGGCCGCCATAGGCATAGCCGGAGGGCTGCGCCCCCCCGGCGGCCAGATGCCGGAGGCAGACGGGAATGGTGTATTCGGGCCGCAGGCAC
>DATHAU010000044.1:0-5776 GCA_035296545.1 Microvirga sp. | reverse complement strand
AGGCATTGCGCATTGAACTTTATCCACAGGACTTAAGGCGGTGCACAGGCGTGAGTGTCCACGACCGAGCTGCACACGGTCAATCATAGACACGGTCAATCATAGCTGGGGCAGGGGGCGGCACAAGCTTCACATCGCCTGCATGGCCATCGATTTAAGGTGAAGGATGATCGCAGGGCCGTTGCCGTCTGTCTGCGGCCCGTTCCTAGATGGCAGGGGTCAACACCTAGAGCAACAATGGCGTGATCCACATGGACCACAACATGGACCACAACGAGCCGCGTCGGGTCGCCCAACGCGAGGCCCTGTCCGTCGCGCGAGCTGATCGGATATTATCAGTTGTGTTTCCGCAAAAGCCCATAGGATCATCGTGGCCATGCCTGTTCCTCCCGGGCGAGCCTCCTTTCGCAAATTGGGCGCGACCAGCCCCTTTCATCGGCAGGGCTCCACCAATCGAGCAAGCGCTACGCCAGAGGGCCTCCGGAGACAGATCCAAGACCGCTTCATCACACCTGTCATGGGAGGGCTCTGATCATATAAGGCAAAGCTTGGCAGGGCCGCTTGTCTTACGCTCCGGCCCGAACTAACGTGCTGATAGGTTAAGGTTCGCGACAGACGAACCGAATCTGGGAAAAACGCTGCTCAAGGAGGATCATATGACAGGCGTCGCTCGCCTCTCTGCACTTGCTTTCACCGGGTTCCTGTTCATGTCCGTCGCCGCTCATGCGGGACCGAAGATGGTCTCGGGGCCTGGTCCGGACCCGAACTGCTTCAAGCCCTGGAACGCTCAGACCAAGTACATGCAATGGGAAAAGAAGCCTGGCCCTTACCGCATCGCAGTGGTGAACGGCTTTGTCGGCAACACCTGGCGCATCCAGATGATCCAGACAGCCAAGGCCTATGCCGAGCAGGCCGGGATCAAGGAGAAGATCAAAGAGCTGAAGGTTGTCTCGACCGGTACCGACGTGGCCGCCCAGCTCGGAGCCATTGAGGACTTCATCAACCAGGGGTTCGACGCGATCATCACCATTGCGGTGGCGCCTGACGGCTTTGATCGCGTGATCCGCCTGGCCGACCGCAACAACGTGGTGATCGTGCCCTTCGACAATGTGCTCGACACCGACAAGGTCATGCAGGTGAACGAGGACCAGCACGAGATCGGCCGCCTCTCGGCACGGCATCTTCTGAAGGAGTTGGGCCAGAAGCGTGATGGCAAGATTCTCGAAGTGCGAGGCCTGCCCGGCAACTCCGTCGATCGCGACCGCCATCTCGGCTTTCGCGAGGTGATGGAGAAAGAGGGCAAGTTCCAGATCATCGAGGTTGTCGGCAACTGGGATGACGGCACGGCCCAGAAGGCCACGGCCGATGCGGTCGCCGTTCACGGCAAGTTCGAGGCGGTGTTCACGCAGGGCGGCTCCACGGGCTCCGTACGTGCCATGATGGACGCAAAGCACCCGCTCGTGCCGATGGCCGGTGAGGGCGAGAACGGCTACCGCAAGCTCATCGCAAAGCATGCGAATGATGGTCTAAAAGGCCTCTCCTACAGCCAGTCGCCCGGCCTCGTGTCGATTTCCATGAAGGCCGCAATCTCGGCCCTTGAGGGCAACCCGATGCCTCAGCTTATCTCGGTGCCGATCCCGGTGGTCGACTACACGACGCTCAAGGACAACGTGAACTTCTGGTCGAACCTCTCCGACAACTTCTTCGCGGCCAACGAATTCCCGGCATGCGGCGTGAACGTGACAGCGCCGGAGATCATGGCGAAGGACGCCAAGAATACGCAGTAAGGAACATGCGGCCAAAGCTCTGTAGGCCTCTCCCGACCACCTGCCGGGAGAGGCGTTTCCTCTGAGCATGAAGAGGTCTCATGCCCGAACCTGCGCCCTTCTTCGCCCTCGAAAACGTCTCCAAGCGATACGGAGGCGTCCATGCCCTGCGGGATGTGGATTTTGCGTGCAGCCGTGGGTCGATCCACGCGGTTCTGGGAGAGAACGGCGCCGGTAAATCGACGCTCATGAAGATCATGGCGGGCGTCGTGCAACCGGACGAAGGCCGCATGACCCTCGACGCTACGCCTGTCACATTCCTCAACCCGGCAGCCGCAAACCGCGCCGGGATTGTCTGCATTTTTCAGGAGCTCTCGCTCATGCCGGAGCTCACGGTGGCGGACAACATCACCCTGTCGTCTCCCCCACGCCGCTTCGGCCTCATCGACGGTCGGGCGCAACGCCGGCGATCAGAGGAGTTGCTCGCCCGCGTCAGCTGCGAGGATATCAATCCGTCGAGCCGCGTGGCGGACCTGCCGCTCTCACGCCGTCAGATGGTGGAGATCGCGAAAGCTCTCGGGCGCGATCCGAAACTGCTCATTCTCGATGAGGCGACATCCGCACTCACCGCGGCTGACGTGGACCGGGTCTACCGCATGCTCTTCGACCTGAAGGCGCGGGACCTGGGGATTCTCTACATATCCCATCGCATGCATGAGATCGAGGCGCTGGCGGATCGCTGCTCGGTGTTCCGCAACGGACGGCATATCGAGACCTTCGCAAAGGGCGCGCGGAGCCACGAGGAGATCATCGGCCTCATGATCGGGCGTGAAATCGAGGGACAGTTTCCGCCGAAGCTCAAGCGGCCGCGGCTGCCTCCCTACATTCAGGTCAGGGACCTTGGCTGGGAAAACCGCCTTAACGGCGTGACGCTAGAAGCGGGGCGCGGAGAGATCGTCGGGCTGGGAGGTCTCGACGGCCAGGGACAGAAAGAATTGCTGCTCGCCCTGTTTGGCGTGCTCCGGGGTCTGCGCGGCACGGTGACGGTGGAAGGCCAGCCCATGGCCGTGTCCTCGCCCCGAGCTGCGAAAAGCGGCGTTGGCCGCATGGCCCTGGTGCCAGACGATCGCAAGAGTGAAGGGCTCATTCTCTCGATGTCGATTGCCGACAATCTTTGCATGGCCTCCCTCGACCGACTTGCGCGGGGACCATTCATGGATGCGGAACGATCGCGGGCGGCGGTAGGCCGGGCGATCGAGCAATTGCGGATCAAGATCGGTGATGCGTCCGACCCGGTCTCGACCTTGTCTGGCGGCAATCAGCAGAAGGTGGTGATCGCCAAGTGGCTTGCGACAGATCCCGATGTGATCCTCCTCAGCGATCCGACGCGTGGCATCGATGTAGGCACGAAGCAGGAGATCTACCGGCTCATGCGCGAGCTGGCGGATTCCGGCGCCTGTATTCTATTCTACTCCACGGATTACGAGGAACTGATCGGCTGCTGCGACCGGGTTGCCGTCATGTATGACGGGCGCATCGTGCGCGAGCTCGAGGGCGAGGCCATCACCGAGCGCAACCTCATCGCAAGTGCGCTCAACACGGTCGCGCAGCGGGAGCCGATGGATGTCTAATACGGTGCTCACCCGCGTCAACGTGGAGCCCGGGGAGGGGACGCGCTTCCGAAGGGGAAGCATCGGCCTGCGGCTGCAGCAGCAGGCGGGCATTCTCGGAGCATTGACGCTCTTCGTCCTGCTCTATCTTTTCTATCAGGCGAACCATCCCCGCGGCTTCACCGGGCAGGTACTGATCCAGAACGCCAACGAGGCTTTCGCCCTGGCGCTCGTCGCCATGGCCCAGACTGTGCCCGTTCTCATGTCGGGCCTCGATCTTTCCGTCGGCGCCGTCATGACGCTCGTGGGCTGCATCGCGAGTCATCTCGTCAATGGCAGTCCGAGCGAGATCGCCTGGGGCATCGCAGCCTGTATCGCGGCAGGTTCTGCCTGCGGTTTCGTCAATGGCTGCGTGGTCGTCTATGGGCGCATCCAGCCCATCATCGCGACCCTCGCCACAAGCGCGATCTATATGGGCCTCGCCCTCATCCTGAGGCCGACACCCGGAGGTAAAGTGCATGAGGACCTCTCCTGGGCCGTAACGAACGATGTGCGAGAGTTCGCAGCGACCTTCGCGCTTTTCGACAACGGTGAAGCGCCGTGGCTCCAGCCCTTCGCCTGGATCCCAGTGCCGCTCATCCTGCTGGCTCTCATCATCCTTGTGGTCTGGTTGCCTTTCACCCGCTCCGTTACAGGCCGCACGGTCTATGCAATCGGTTCGTCAGAGGGGGCGGCCTACATGTCGGGACTACCGATCCATCGCGCGAAGCTTGCAGCTTTCACGCTGGCTGGCCTCTTCGCCGGGCTCGGAGGCCTGTTCCTCGCGCTCCAGACCTCTTCCGGCAACGCCGACATTCCTCAGGCTGCTGCCTATACGCTGAACTCCATCGCGTCGGTGGTCATTGGTGGAACGTCACTCCTCGGAGGAACTGGTAGCGCCATCGGCTCCATGATCGGCGCGATGGTGCTGCGCACCATCTCGTTCAACTTCCGAATTTTCGATGTGGCCCCGCTTCTCCAGCCACTCTTCGAGGGCTTCGTGCTTCTCGCAGCCGTGAGCCTCGGCGGCCTGAAACTGCTGCGCCTTAAGAACAAGCTTGAGGTGTACCGGTGAGCACGACCACGGTCCCGAGTTCCGCGCCGCGCGGCCTTCGACTTAGGCCCGATGACAAGCCTGTTGTCTTCGCGGCCGGCTTTGTGCTGCTGATCCTGCTCGTCGGGACAGGCTACACTCTCTTCACACAAGGCAGCGCTCCCCTCCTGCAGCCGCAATATCTCCTGCAGCAACTCCAGGTCGGATCCTTTCTCGGCATTGTAGCGGCCGGACTGATGCTCGTGATCCTGCTCGGCCATATCGATCTCTCGGCACCCTGGACCCTAACCGCCGCCGCCATGATGGCCACAGCTGTCGGCGGGCCCTGGGCCATCCCAGCCGGCATCGGCGTCGGCCTCCTCGTCGGCATCGTCAACGGCCTCGGCGTCGCATATCTGCGGGTACCCTCAATGATCTTCACGCTCGGCATGAACGCCGTGATGCGCGGCCTCATGGTGGCTCACACTGGCGGCTTTGCACCGCAAACTGCGGCCACCGACCTGATGCAGTATCTCGCCGTTGCCCGCATCGGCGGCGTGGTTCCTGTTGCGCTTCTCGTCTGGCTAGCCGCCTCTGTCGCTATCGTGGTGATCCTCACGCGCACGACGCTCGGTCGTGCCATATATGCCATCGGCAATCGCGAACGGGCAGCCTATCTCTCAGGCATCAATACGAACCGTGTTATCCTCTGTGTCTTCGCGCTCTCTGGCGCTGCAGCGGGCCTCGCCGGCGTTCTTCTCGCCGGATACTCCACGAAGGCGTATCAGGGGATGGGAGATGCCTATTTGCTACCCGCGATCGCAGCGGTCGTGATCGGCGGCACCAACATTCTCGGCGGACGCGGGCGCTATCTCGGCACCCTCGTCGGCGTGATCCTGATCGTGCTCCTGAATTCGGTGCTGTCCATCATGCAAATGCCTGAAGCCGGTCGACAAATCATCTACGGCACTGTCATTATTTCAATGCTGCTCGTTTATGGGCGCGAGGGCCGCCTGACTGGATGATGCTTGGTCATTCCGGCGACACACAGGTCGAGAAAACCACCCGGCAGCAAAGTCAGCTGCCGCTAAGGCTGCCACGAAATCGGCCAAGAAGCGTGGCAGGGCTTCTGCCGAGAAGGCAAGCCCGATCCTGACCCTGCGCAATATTGCGCAGCGGCTCTCGGGGACGCATGAACTGCCCAAGCGTCAAGCCAACGAGATCCTCACCCAGATGGTGGAGATGATCGCCAAGAGCCTGAAGAAGGGCGAGAAGATCCGCCTGAGCGGCCTTGGCATCCTTCAGGTGCGCAAGCGTGCCGCCCGCAC
>DATHAU010000043.1:0-6216 GCA_035296545.1 Microvirga sp. | reverse complement strand
CTCGCCCCGGCGGGAGCGAGCCGCGGGCTTCGAGGACGTGGTGGAGCTCCTGGGCCTGGGGTCACTCCTCGACCGCTGGCCCTCCACCCTGTCGGGGGGCGAGAAGCAGCGGGTGGCCATCGGCCGGGCGCTGCTCGCCGATCCGCACCTGCTGCTCATGGACGAGCCCCTGGCGTCCCTGGACGAGGCGCGCAAGGCCGAGATCTATCCTTACATCGAGCGGCTGCGGGACGAAGGAGACGTGCCCATGGTTCTCGTGAGCCATTCCGTGGCCGAGATCGCCCGGCTCGCCACCTCCGTCGTGATGATGGCGCACGGCCGGGTCACCGCATCGGGGCCGGCCTCCGAGATCCTGCGCGACACCGGCCTCTTCCTGCAATCGGGCGCGAGCGAGGCCGGAGCCCTGATCGAGGCCCGGGTGCTGCGGCACGAGGAGGCCTTCGACCTGACGATCCTGCAAGCCCGCGCCGGAACGCTCACCGTGCCGCGCCTCGACGCGGCCCCCGGAACCGGCCTGCGCGTGCGCCTGAGGGCGCGGGACATCATCCTGTCCCTGAAGCGGCCCGAGGGCTTGAGCGCCCTGAACGTGCTGCCCGGAACCATCCTGTCCCTGGGGGAGGGGCAGGGGGCGAGCCTCGACGTCACCCTCGATTGCGGCGGCGACGGGCTCGTCGCCAGCGTGACCCGCAAATCCGCCGGGGAACTCGGGCTGAGGCCCGGCCTTCCCGTTCACGCCATCATCAAGAGCATCGCCTTCGACCGGGAGGCCCTTGGCGGGGCGACGCCCGGTCATATGTGAGCCTGCATGTCCGGAGGTTGCGCCCTCCGATGGGGCGTGTAGCCTTTCCCTATCCTTTTTCGTTTCGAGAGACGCCCGCATGAACGAGCCATTCCGCAATCCGCCCGAGGCCCGATCCCACGTCCAGCTCCATGCCCAGCTTCTGGACCGCCTGGCGGAGGTCGCCGTGCGGGTCGGCCTGGGGCTCAAGCCCGGACAGGAACTGGTGATCACCGCGCCCCTGGAGGCGGTTCCCCTGGCCCGCCGCATCACGGAACACGCCTACCGGGCCGGGGCGTCCCTCGTGACCGCGTTCTACTCCGACGAGGAGGCGACGCTCATGCGCTACCGCCACGGGCGGGCCGAGAGCTTCGACACCGCCTCCGCCTGGCTCTTCGAGGGCATGGCGGCGGCCTACCGGAACGGGGCCGCGCGTCTGGCCATCGTGGGCGAGGACCCGTCCCTTCTTGCAAAGGAAGATCCGGACAAGGTCTCCCGGGCCAACCGCGCCCGCTCCCAGGCCTACATGCCGGCCCTCAACCTGATCGCCGGCTTCGACATCAACTGGACCATCGTGTCCGCCGCCACGCCCGCCTGGGCCAGGGCCGTGTTTCCGGGCGATCCGGAGGAGGTGGCCGTCGCCAAGCTGTGGAGCGCCATCTTCTCCGCCTCGCGGGTGGACACGCCGGATCCCATCGCCGCCTGGGAGGCCCACAACGCCAGCCTTCAGGCGCGCACCCGGATGCTGAACGGCAAGAACTATGCCGCCCTGCACTTCCGCGGCCCCGGCACGGACCTGCGCGTGGGCCTGGCGGACGGGCACGAATGGAACGGCGGCGCCACCGCGGCCAAGAACGGGGTGGTCTGCAACGCCAACATACCCACCGAGGAGGTCTTCACCACCCCGCACAAGGACCGGGTGGACGGAACCGTGACCAGCACCAAGCCGCTCTCCTACAACGGCACCCTGATCCAGGACATCCAGGTGCGGTTCGAGGGCGGGCGCATCGTGGAGAGCCGGGCGCGCACGGGCGAATCCGTGCTGGGCAATGTTCTCGACACGGACGAGGGCGCGCGCCGCCTCGGCGAGGTGGCCCTGGTGCCGTTCTCCTCGCCCATCTCAAGGAGCGGGCTCCTGTTCTTCAACACCCTCTTCGACGAGAACGCCTCCAGCCACATCGCGCTCGGACAGGCCTACAGCAAGTGCATCCGCGGCGGCGGGGCCATGAACGAGGAGGAGCTCTCCGCCCGCGGCTCCAACCGCAGCCTCATCCACATCGACTGGATGATCGGGTCCGACCGGGTGGACGTGGACGGCATCGCCGCGGACGGCCGGGCGGAGCCGCTCATGCGCGGCGGCGAGTGGGTGACGGGGTGAAGGGCTGGCTCGACTCACAACCGCCTGTGCTCTCGTGGTGAGGGCCTGCCCTTGAGAATGGATTGATGTCGCACGCACCAGCCGGACTGCCCGCCCATAGCGAACCGCTCCTGTCCGTCCGTGGCCTGTCGGTGGAGTTCGGCTCCGGGCAGGGGGTCTTGCGGGCCGTCAAGGACGTGAGCTTCGACGTGCAGCCGGGAAAGACCCTGGCGGTGGTGGGCGAGTCCGGATCGGGGAAATCCGTCACGTCCCTCGCGATCATGCGGCTCACCGACTACACCGGCGGACGGATCGCCGGCGGGGAGGTGCTGTTCCGGCCCTCCGCGGGCGAGACGCTCGATCTCGTGCGCGCGCCCGACGACCGGCTCAGGGCCATTCGCGGCAACGACATCGCCATGATCTTCCAGGAGCCGATGACCTCCCTCAATCCGGTCTTCACCATCGGCAACCAGATCGCCGAAACGCTCACCCTGCACGAAGGCCTGAGCCCGCGCGACGCGCGCCTGCGGGCGCGGGAGCTGCTGAGCAAGGTGCGCCTGCCCGATGCGGACAAGCTCCTCGACCGCTATCCGCACCAGCTCTCCGGCGGCATGCGCCAGCGGGTGATGATCGCCATGGCGCTCGCCTGCAATCCCAAGCTGCTCATCGCCGACGAGCCCACCACGGCCCTCGACGTGACCATCCAGGCGCAGATCCTCGACATCATCCGCGACCTGCAGGCCGAGATGGGCACCGCGGTGATCTTCATCACCCACGATATGGGCGTGGTGGCCGAGATGGCCGACGACGTGGTGGTGATGTGGAAGGGCGAGAAGGTGGAGCAGGCGAATGTGCGCGAGATCTTCGCCGCCCCGCAGCACCCCTATACCCGCGCGCTCCTGTCCGCCGTGCCGCGCCTGGGAAGCCTCACCGGCCAGCCCCTGCCGAGGCGCACGCCCGTGATGGTGATGGACGGCGCCGCCGCAAGGCAGGTGGGCGAGGCCCATATCCAGGACACCGCTGACTACGCCAAGCCGCTTCTTCAAGTGGAAAAGCTGACCACCCGCTTCGACGTGGGCAAGACCTTCTTCGGCCGCGTCACCCATCGGGTCCATGCGGTGGAGGAGGTGAGCTTCGACATCTATCCCGGCGAGACCCTGGCGCTGGTGGGCGAATCCGGCAGCGGCAAGTCCACCATCGGCCGCACCTTGCAGCAGCTCGTGGAGCCCACCGGCGGCGCGGTGCGCTTCGAGGGCCGCCACATGGGCTCCATGGGGGCGGGCGAGCGCCGCCGCCTGCGCCAGCAGATCCAGTACATCTTTCAGGACCCCTTCGCGTCCCTCGATCCGCGCCACACGGTGGGCTACAGCATCGCCGAGCCCATCGTGGTGCACGGCCTCATCAAGGACCGCAAGGGGATCGAGCGGCGGGTGCAGGAACTGCTGGAGCAGGTGGGCCTGCTGCCGCAGCACGCCAAGCGCTACCCGCACGAATTCTCCGGCGGCCAGCGGCAGCGCGTCTCCATCGCCCGGGCGCTGGCCAGCGACCCGCGGCTCGTCATCGCCGACGAGGCCGTGTCGGCGCTCGACGTGTCGATCCAGGCGCAGATCGTCAACCTGCTCATGGAGTTGCAGGAGAGGCGGGGCCTGTCCTATCTGTTCATCACCCACGACATGGCCGTGGTGGAGCGGATCAGCCACCGGGTCGCCGTGATGTATCTCGGCCAGATCGTGGAACTCGGGACCCGTCGGGCGGTTCTCGAAAACCCGCAGCATTCCTACACCCGCAAGCTCCTGTCGGCGGTGCCCGTGGCGGATCCCGGACGCGAACGGGCCCGGACGCGCATCGAAGGGGAAATCCCAAGCCCCGTTCGCCCGGTCGGGCAGGAGCCCGCCATCCATCGCATGCAGGAAATCGAGCCCGGGCATTGGGTTGCCGTCGAGGCCGACAGCCTTCGCGGGGCAGCCTGAATGTTCTTGACTCGGAGGAGACGGACATGACGTTCTCTCGGACCATGAAAGCTCTCGCCTTCACGGTCGCTGCAGCCCCGACGCCGCTCGCGGCCTCGGGCGCTCGGGCGGCCTGAACCTCCTGGGCAAAGGGCTGCGCGATCCTCTCGACCCGACGGGGCAGACATCCACATGACCGTATTGCTCGACGAGCGGGTGCCGCGCACGCTGGACGAACTCCTGCGCCGATGGGCGAGGCCCGAACACCGCGGGACGCGGCTCGAAGCCTGGCTCTTCGAGGACGAGGCCGCCCGCCGCGGGGCGGAGGCGGCCCTGGCCGAATCCGGCGTGGCGGCGCGCCTGCGCAGCGCCTACAAGCCCCTCGTCCACGCCTTCCTCGAAGAGATCGAGACGGACGATCTGAGGCGCGTCGAGATCCGCTATCCCGTCCGTCCCGAGGCCGACCCCTTGCGCTTCCTGTCGGAGGCCTATCCGCTCGCCGCCCTGCTCGACGGGGTGGAGACCCGTTTCGAGCCCGGCGACGGCGAGCCGACCTACCGGGTCGCCGTCGAGTACCGCGACGGACGCAGGGCGGAGCACGAGGTCTTCGCGCCCAATCGCCTGCGCGCCAACCATCTCGACGAGGTCGATCTCAGCCCCTCCGGCTGGGTGAGGGCGGCAGGCCGCCCCGATGGCGCGCCCGATCTCGACGAGCCCCTGGAGACGGAGGCCGAGACGGTCTTCCACCGGATCATGGCGGTTCTCATGACCCACCCATGGCCCGCCGAGGAGCCCTACGCCCAGACCATCGCCATCGACGTGGCGATCCCCGGCATCGAGCGCCCGCTCCCCTATGGGGACGAGGTCATGAGCACCCGCGAGGCCCTGCACGAGGACCTGTATTTCTCCCTGCTGGAATTCTTCAAGCGCCGGTCGGGCCGCTCCCACGAGGACCGCAGCCTGCGGCCCGGCCAGATCGTGCCGGACATCAGGGCAGGCGACGGGGACGCGCAGGTGCGCGTGCTCCTTCGCGCCTATGGGGAGCCCCTCGAGGATGTCCGGCCGGAGCAAGAGATCGAGCGGGCCGAGGCCGCCCCCGGCCTGGCGCAGATCCACCGGGAACTGGCCCGGTTCCCCGGCGAGACCTTCGAGAGCGCCTCCTGCGAGGGCCGGCCCGTGCGCGGCCTCTACCGGCGGGGCTCCCGCCCGGCGGTCCTGGTCACCAGCGGCCAGCACCCGAACGAGACCTCCGCTCCCGTGGGGTCCTTGAGGGCGGCGCGAAGGCTTCTCGCCAATCCGGAGTCTAACCTCGCCTATGTGCCGGTGGAGAACCCGGACGGCTACGCCCTGCACGGGCGGCTCTGCGGGGGCAACCCGCGCCACATGCACCACGCGGCCCGCTATACCGCGCTGGGCAGCGACGTGGAGTTCGGCGGCGGCGAGATCGGCGCGCGCAACCGGGCGCTGGAGCTGTCGGGCGCGCAGCTCCACATCAACCTCCACGGCTATCCCGCCCATGAATGGACGCGGCCCTTCACCGGCTACCTGCCGCGGGGCTTCGAGCTCTGGTCGATCCCGAAGGGCTTCTTCCTGATCATGCGGCACCACCCGTCCTGGGCCCCGGCCGCCAGAACCCTGATCGAGGCGGTCACCGCGGGCCTGCGCGCGGTGCCGGGGCTGGCCGAGTTCAACCGGCGCCAGATCGACATCTGCGCGGTCCACCTGGGCGGAACGCCCTACGAGATCGTCAACGGCGTGCCCTGCCTGATCACGGCGGAAACCCGCCACCCGACGCCGCTCACCCTCATCACCGAGTTCCCGGACGAGACCATCTACGGCGAGGCCTATCGCTTCGCCCATACGGTGCAGATGGCCACCGTCGTCGCGGCCGAGGAGGCCTTTGCGGCCATCATGGAATCCGCAGGCGTCTGACCCCGGAACAGGAGAACCGAGCCGTCGTTGTGTGAGGAGCGGAGCCCGCCGGCTTCGCCTTCACGAGGTGCGGCCATGGCGCGGTTTTCCTGGAAGCAGAGCGAGAACGACGCCTCGATCCAGGAGGCCGTCGCGGTGGTGCGCGAGCAGGGGGAGCCCCTGCCGCCCCTCTACGACGAGGAGGCCTTCGGCGCCCTGTT
>DATHAU010000042.1:0-3612 GCA_035296545.1 Microvirga sp. | reverse complement strand
GATTACGAGCGCTTCCTGCGGGACATCGGCTATGTTCTGGCCGAGCCCGAGGATTTCGCCGTCAGGACGCAGAACGTGGACGACGAGATCGCCCGAATCGCCGGGCCCCAGCTCGTGGTGCCGGTCTCCAACGCCCGCTATGCGCTCAACGCCGCCAACGCCCGCTGGGGCAGCCTCTACGACGCCCTCTACGGCACGGACGCCATTCCCGAGGAGGAGGGCGCGGGGCGCTCCGGCGGCTACAACAAGGCCCGCGGCGCCAGGGTGGTGGCCCGCGCCCGCGAGGTGCTCGACAGCGCCGCGCCGCTCGCCAAGGGCAGCCACGTGGACGTGGAGGCCTATTCGGTCCAGGGCGACGCCCTGATCGTCAGGCTGCGGGACGGGGGCGAGACGGGGCTTTCCGACCCGGCGCAGTTCGCCGGCTACCAGGGGGATGCGGCCCATCCCTCGGCGATTTTGCTGCGCCACAACAACCTGCATGTGGAGATCAGGATCGACCGCTCCCATCCCATCGGCGCGGAGGACCCGGCGGGCGTCGCCGATCTGGTGGTCGAGGCGGCCGTGTCCACCATCATGGACCTTGAGGACTCGGTCGCGGCCGTGGACGCCGAGGACAAGGTGCAGGTCTACCGCACCTGGCTCGGCCTCATGCGGGGCGACCTCGTGGAGAGCTTCGAGAAGGGCGGCCGCACCGTCCAGCGCCGCCTCAATCCGGACCGGGTCTATGCCGCCCCCGGCGGCGGCGAGGTCCGCCTGCACGGGCGCAGCCTCATGCTGGTGCGCAACGTGGGCCACCACATGTTCACGGATGCGGTGCTGGACGAGACGGGGCAGGACATCCCTGAGACCATCCTCGACGCCGCCGTCACGGCGATGATCGCGATGCACGACCTGAAGGGCCGGGGCCCGATCCGCAACAGCCGCGCGGGCTCGGTCTATATCGTGAAGCCCAAGATGCACGGCCCCGACGAGGTGGCCTTCGCCAACGATCTCTTCGCCGCCGTGGAGGATATGCTGGGCCTTCCCCGCAACACCCTCAAGATGGGCATCATGGACGAGGAGCGGCGCACCACCGTCAACCTCAAGGCCTGCATCAGGGCGGCAATCGAGCGCATCGTGTTCATCAACACGGGCTTTTTGGACCGCACCGGCGACGAGATCCACACCTCCATGGAGGCCGGCCCGATGATCCGCAAGAACGACATGAAGTCGACCCCGTGGATCAAGGCCTACGAGGACAACAACGTGGATGTGGGAATGCTCTGCGGCCTGCCCGGCAAGGCGCAGATCGGCAAGGGCATGTGGGCGGCGCCCGACAAGATGGCCGACATGATGAGCCAGAAGATCGGCCATCCGCAGGCGGGCGCCACCACCGCCTGGGTGCCGTCGCCGACCGCCGCCGCCCTGCACGCGCTCCACTACCATCAGGTGAGCGTGCCGGCCCGCCAGGAGGAATTGAAGAAGCGCCCCCGCGCCAAGCTCTCCGACATCCTGACGATCCCCGTGTCCCAGTCCAACTGGCCCCCCGAGGCGGTGCAGCAGGAGCTCGACAACAACTGCCAGGGCATCCTGGGCTATGTGGTGCGCTGGGTCGACCAGGGCGTGGGCTGCTCCAAGGTGCCGGACATCCACGATGTCGGCCTCATGGAGGACCGGGCGACGCTTCGCATCTCCAGCCAGCACCTGGCCAACTGGCTGCGCCACGGCATCGTCACGGACGCGCAGGTGATGGAGACCCTGCGGCGCATGGCGCAGGTGGTGGACCGGCAGAACGCGGGCGACCCGCTCTACCGCCCCATGGCCCCGGGGTTCGACGGCCCCGCCTTCCGGGCCGCCTGCGACCTGATCTTCAAGGGCGCGGAGCAGCCCAACGGCTACACCGAATATGTGCTGCACGAGCGCCGCCGGGAAGCGAAGGCGGCGGGCGCAGCCGACCGGAGCCAGGAGAGCGGCGTGCACGCGAGATAGTTTCCTTGGGAAACGACCGGATCGCGGGCGGTGGAGCCGGTTCCTCGCCCATGGCGCAACATGACGCCTATCGGAGCGGTGGAGCCCTGTCGTTCCACCCTTGTTGCGCAGGCTTAATTGCGTAATAGACTCACGTCCGCTCGCCTTGAGCGTTTTACTTTCGTCAGGAAACCTTCATGCCGCCTCGCGACAGGAACAGCCTTGAGACCATCGCGGCCTTCGCCGAGGAACTGGCGGATCTGGCGGCTCCCGTGGCGCTCCGCTACTTCCGCCAGACGCTGGTGGTCGAATCGAAGGCGGACACGTCCCCGGTGACCGTCGCGGACCGGGAGATCGAGTTCGCCATGCGCCGGATGATCGGCGAGCGCTTTCCCGAGCACGGCCTCTTCGGCGAGGAGCACGGCCTGGAGCGGGCGGACGCCGATTGCGTCTGGGTGCTCGATCCCATCGACGGGACCAAGAGCTTCATCACCGGCATGCCCACCTTCGGCACCCTCGTGGCCTATCTGGAGGAGGGCGTGCCCAGGGCGGGCGTGGTCGACCATTGCGCCCTGCGGGAGCGCTGGGTCGGGCGCGAGGGCGGGCCGACGCTCCGGAACGGCGAGCCGTGCCGCACGAGCGGGCGGACGAATCTCGCCGACGCCATCCTTTACGCCACGACCCCCGACATCTTTTCAGGCTCGAACCGCGACGGCTTCGAGGCGCTGAGCCGGAGGGTCGCCCTGAGGCGCTTCGGCGGCGACTGCTATGCCTACATGCTGCTGGCGAGCGGCCATGTGGATCTCGTGGTCGAGGCGGAGCTGCAGCCCTACGATTACCTCGCCCTCGTTCCCGTGGTGCAGGGGGCGGGCGGCGTGATCACCGATTGGGCGGGCGAACCGCTCGGGCTTAAAAGCGACGGCCGGGTCGTGGCCGCCGCGACGCCCGCTCTGCACGCGGAGGCGCTCAAGGCGCTGGCTTGAGGATTGGGATATCAGGGTTCATCCAACTCCACATCCTGAGGAGCCCACTGCGTGGGCTCCTCAGGATGTGGGCGGAGCCATGAGGCGGCCTCTCGTGTCCAAGCCTCAGGCCTCCTGGGAGCCCTGCGCATCGACCACGCCGCCGACCAGGTTGCGGCTCAGCAGGTGTTCCGTGGTGAGGGTGAAGCGCAGGGGCTCCAGGGCGGCGGGAAGCGCCGCCATCCACTCCTTGAGCCGGCGCGCCGCCGCCACGGCCTCGTCCCTCTCGACCGCCCGGAAGCGCAACGGGGAACCCGGCCGCAGCTGCCCGAAGCGGGCGAGGTCGGCGCTGATGATGGTGGCGATCTTCGGGTATCCGCCCGCCGTCTGCCGGTCGCGCATGAGCACGATGGGCTGGCCGTTGCCGGGAATCTGGATATGGCCGTCCACGATCCCGTCCGACACGATGTTGAAGCCCTTGGCATGTTCGAGCTTGGGACCGGTCAATTGAAAGCCCATGCGGTCCGCCTGGGGGCTGACGGCGAACTCGGCCTCCAAGAAAGTGCGGATCGTTTCCCCGGAAAAATAATCCTCCTGCGGGCCGAGCATGACGCGGATCGGGCCTGTCTCGTCGGGCGCGTCCAGGGTCAGATGCATGGGCTCGCCGCCTTGCGCCCCATGGCAGGGGAGGCGGTCCCCGGCC
>DATHAU010000041.1:0-9233 GCA_035296545.1 Microvirga sp. | reverse complement strand
TGATGGTCTCGACAACCTGATCCGGTGTTGCACCTTCAAGCCTTGCAGCGGTTACCGCAGCGCCGATGGTGCCCCATGTGCCGTGGGGATGCATGGTCACCCGCAGTTTCGACGCAATGCCGACACGAGACCCGATTTCGTAGCCGAGCGCGATGGCCAGGATGAGGTCCGCGCCAGAAACTGCGAGGCGTCCGCCCACCGCCAAGGCCGCCGGAACCACGTGGATACCCGGGTGGCCGCGCGCATACTGATTGCCTTCGTCGAGCTCCAGCATCGTTCCTGCGGTGCCGTTGAGCAGGCTTGCGAGCAGCGCACTCATACGACATCCGGTCCCGATCACCGGAACCTGCCCCTCGCCCGTCTCGCGCCGTCCAAGTCGGGAGACAAGATTGCACATCTCAGGCTCCTGCATTCCGGCAGCAATGGCGCCGATGCAATCAAGTAGCACCAGCTTCGTGCGCTCGACCACGGGTGCTGGCAGATCCGTGAAGTGGATCCCGGCCACGAAGCTGCCCCATTGCGGGAGCCACTGAGGTCGCCTGTCCTGCAACAGAACGGATGCAGGAATGACATTCTGTGTGACGATCGTCATGAAGTCTTCTCCGTCACATGCCCAGATAGGCGCGCTTGAGTTCGGGGTTGTTGCGGACCTGTTCGGCCGATCCCGATAGAGCGAAGATTCCGTTCTCCAGGATATAGGCGCGCGATGCGCATTCGAGCGACTGAACCACGTTCTGCTCGACAAGCAGGATCGGCAGCCCATCGCCATTGAGACGCCGGATCAGGATAAACATTTCCTCGACCAGCAGGGGCGACAGGCCGAGCGAAGGCTCATCGAGGATGAGCAGGCGCGGTTCCGCCATTATCCCGCGTCCGATGGCCAGCATCTGCTGCTCGCCGCCAGACAAAGTGCCGGCCGCCTGGCCGCTGCGCTCCCGCAGGCGGGGGAAGGTATCGAAGACCCGCTCCAGATTGGTGGATCGCCGGTCGCGCCCGCGCCGATAGCTGCCGAGTTCGAGGTTCTCCCGTACCGACATGTTCGGGAAGATCTTGCGGCCTTCCGGCACATGGATCAGGCCTTCCTTCACGATGTCCGATGAGGAGGCCCCGGTGAGGGCCTTTCCGTCGAACCGGATCTCGCCATCGTTCGCGCGCAGGACGCCGGACAAAACTTTGTTCAGCGTGGTCTTCCCAACACCGTTGGAGCCGAGCACTGCGACGATCTCACCGGCGCCGACCGAAAGATCGAGGCCCCGCAGCACTTCGGTGCCGCCATAGCCTGCTCTCAATGCTCTGACCTCAAGCATGAACCTTATCCCGCTTAAGGCGTTCGGCCGCGCCGGCACCGAGATAGGCTTCTATGACCTTTGCATCGTCGCAGACGTCGGCAGGGGGGCCTTCGGCGATGATCCGGCCTTGCGCAAGCACGTAGACCTGCTCGCAAAGGTTCATCACTGCCTGCATCACATGCTCGATCATCAGGATCGTGACTCCCTCGTCCCGGATGGCGCGGATCACTGGGATGATGTCGCGGATCTCGGAAGGATTGAGGCCGGCCAGAACTTCGTCGAGCAGCAGCAACTTCGGCTCAGTCGCCAGAGCACGGGCGAGTTCGAGCCGCTTGCGGCCGCCCACCGTCAGACTCGAAGCCGATTTGTCGAGTTCGGGACCGAGGCCGACGCGGCGACCTACCTCCTCAGCACGAGCCATGGCGTCGCTGCGCTTCGCGTGGTGCAGGTGTGCACCGACGGCGATATTCTCGACGACCGAGAGGCCCGCGAACGGCTGCACGATTTGGAATGTCCGGGCGATGCCGCGGCGGGCCCGCACATGCGGTTCGTCGCGGCTGATATCATACCCCTCGAACAGCACGTGCCCCTCGGTGGGTTTCTCGAAGCCGGATATCAGCGTGAAAAGAGTCGTCTTCCCGGCTCCGTTCGGTCCGATCAGGCCGGTGATGGAGCCAGCCGCTACTTTGAGAGAAGCTTGGTTCACCGCGACGAGACCACCGAAGCGCTTGGTCGCATTCTGCACCTCAAGCATGGCGAGGCACTCCTGTCGGTTGAATTGACCGGCGCCGGCGGCGCAGGAGACCGAGAATACCCTTGGGGGCAAAGGCAACTGCAACAACTAGAAGACCACCAAAGACCATGAGATCGATGCCCGGAACGCTGCCGGCCGCAAGTTTGGTGAACTCGCCTAGCCCGTGTAGGGCCACAGCACCGACCAATGGTCCAAACACGGTTCCAAGCCCACCGACGATGGGGGCAAGGATCGCCTCGACCGAGATCCAGGTGCCGTAGGCGATATTAGCATCCACATAGAGAAAATACTGGGCGTAGAGGCAGCCGGCTGCCGCTGTCACAGCCCCGGACACCGTAATGGCTCCAAGCTTCACCCGCAGCGTATCAACGCCGAGCGCCTTGGCGGCGGCCTCGTTCTCCCGCACGGCTACGAGCTGAGCCCCGAAGCGAGACCGCTCGATCCAGCGAGTCAGGACAAGCACGGCGCCGACGAGAGCCAGCGCAATCCAGAAGAAGGCGCCTCTGCTGTCGAACTGGAAGTTCTCAGGCCGTACGTCAAGCTTGATCAGGACGCCTGCTGCGCCGCCGGTGAAGGTCGCCGCGTTGGCGAGGATCCGCAGCACTTCCGCGAACGCGAGCGTCACCAGCGCGAAATAGGAACCGCGGAGACCCGACCGGAAGCTCAGATGCCCGATCACCCAGCCGACAGCCGCGCCGGCCAGAGCGCCGATGGCAAAGGCGATCCAGGGATTGATTCCGAGCCGAACCTGAAGCAGCGCGGCCGCGTATGCGCCCGTTCCGAAGAAGGCAGCGTGGCCGAATGAGAACTGGCCCCCGAAACCGGCGAGGATGTTCCACCCTTGAGCGGCGAGCGCGATGATGAGGGTAAAAACGAGAAAGTTAAGAACCGTGTTCGCCGTGATGAACACCGGCACGAAGGCTAGGAGAGCGATCAAGACGATGATTGGAACAATGTCGCGGAATGTCATGCCTTCGCTCCGAACAGTCCCGTCGGCCGCACGAGCAGCACTAGGATGAAGATGAGGAAGATACCAATCTGGCCAAGCGAATCTCCGAGGAAGAGACCGCAAAGGCTCTCGACAACTCCAATGAACAGGCCACCAAGCAGCGCACCGGGAATGGATCCCATGCCGCCTAGAACGACAATCGTGAAAGCGACCAGCACGAACGCCTGTCCGATGCGCGGATTGACGTAGAAGGTGGGCATGAGCAGGCAGGCCGCCACGGCCAGGCAGGCACAGCCGAGCCCGAACGTCACGGCGTAGACGTGAGCGACATCGATGCCAACGAGGCTGGCGCCGAACTTTTCCTTGGCAACCGCCCGGATGGCCTTGCCGGTGTCGGTGCGCGAGAGAAGAAGCCACAGGAGCACGGTGACCAATATTGCAGCTCCGAACCCGATCAGACGCGGCCGGGAGAGGAGGAGTGGACCGAGTTCCACGACCTGAAAGCCATAATCGGTGTTGAGCGTGCGCGTATCGGAGCGAAAACCGGCCAGCAGTGCGTTTTCGATCGCGATCGAAAGACCCAGGGTCACGAGCAGAATGTTGCTGTCGTTGCCGTGACTTGCTGGTCCGATCACGAAGCGCTGAATTGCATAACCGAGCCCGAAGAAGACGGGCGTCAGCGGCAGAATGGCGAGATAAGGATCAAGACCGAATACAACGTCGACGACCCACACGGCGAACATTGCTGCGGTGAGCAGCGTGCCATGGGCGAAATTGATGATATGGAGGACGCCATAAACCAGGGTGAGGCCGAGCGCGATAAGCGCATAGACGGCGCCCGTCATTAGCCCATTCACGACGGCTTCCGCTATGATGGCGGGTGAATACATCGTCCAAACCACTCCTCAGAGAGCCTGGAGTGCGCATATGCACCCCAGGACCATCGACCAGGATCAGCCGGTTACCGGGAACTGCGGCTTCGCGTCCGCGAAGGAGTCGGGGAAGATCACCTTGATCTCGTTGCCCTGCACCTGCGTATTGACCGGCGCGGCGCCCATGTTCTGGCCATTGACGAACTTCGTCTCGCCATAGGGCATGATGTGGTCCTTGAAGGTCGAGGCGTTCAGCGCCTCAATGACTTTCGCGCGGTCGGCCGATCCGGCCCGGTTAATGGCGTCGGCAAGGAGCTTCACGCAGGAATAGTTCAGCGGCACGTTGTAGGCGAAAACCTTGCCCTGCGCCTCGACTTGCTTCTTGAGCTCTAGGGCTTTTGGATTGCGCGGATCGTACCAGTGATTGCAATCCATGATGCCTTTGGCCGCCTCTGGGAATTCCTTCACAAAGCGGTAGTTCGAGGCCGCGCCGTTCAGGACGGCATAGACGCCCTTCGGCCGGATGCGCTGTTGCTGCATCGTGCGCGCGAGCAGCACGAACTCACCGTAATAGCTGGACGGGATCACAAGATCCGGGTTGAGCGAGCGGATGCGCAGGGCGACATTCGACATGTCGCGAGCGGGCGTCGGATGCGCAATGGTCTCGAGGATCTCAAAGCCGCGCTTGGGCAGCTCCGTCTGCATGAGCTTGGCGAGGCCCGATCCGAACAGGCCATCCTCATGCACGAGCACGACCGTCTTGGCAGGTTTCCCGGCACCATCGTTCAGCTTCACCAAGTTGTCGAGCGCAAATCCTGTCACGATGCCGAAGCCAGGTGCGAAGCGGAACGTGTTCTTGAGGCCGCGCTGCACGATCGGGTCGCTGACGCCGACATCAACGATGTAAGGCAGGTCATAGCGGGCAGCTGCCTGGGTAGCAGCAAGGCATATGGGGCTCGCGAAGCCGCCGATGATTGCGGCAACGCCCTCAGCCTGCATCTTCTCGACCTCCTGGGTGCCTGCCTCCGGATTTGATCGAGCGTCACCGAACACCATCTCGAGCTTGGCGCCGCCGACCCCTTTGAGGCCGCCGGAGTCGTTGATCTCCTTGATGGCCATTTCAGCGCCTATGCGACCGAACTCGCCGTCCTGGGCAAGCGCACCGGTGACGGGCTGTAGGATGCCGACCTTCACGGATTGGGACTGAGCGCGCAGGTAGGCTGGCATGGCAAGCACGGCTACCGAAGCGGCGCCTGCCCGTAAGATCGAACGGCGCGTTGGACGCATGATGTTCTTCATGTCGATGTTCTCCTCTGGTTGGACACCCGCATTGAGTGGGGCTTTGGCTTGAGGCCCTCCGGCCCCTTGGTTTTCCGCTTTTCTGAAACAGGGCTTGCGGTGACCGGCTTTGCTACCGGATTCCATCGGCGGGCGCCAACGGCGCCGGTCCGCACAAGGTCCATATGGAAGGAATAGCGATCCGGCCGGTAGAGGGCATGGAGATGCTCCACCCCTTGACCTGAGGGATCCCATACGACGCGAGTAAGCGAAAGGAGAGGTGAGCCGATCTCCAGCCCCAGCGCTTCCGCTACATCCGGCCCGGCCAAGGTGGCGCCGATGCTCTGGCTCGCTTCCTCGACCACAATTCCCGACCGTTCCAGAAGTCCGAGGAGCGGCATCGACGCGAGATCGGCCTCCGAATAGGTGACACCAATGCGCTCCGGCACATGAGTCACGAGGTAGGAGAAAGGCGCGCCATCGACGAGACGCACGCGAAGCGAGCGCTGAGTCCGTTCACCCGGTTGGAGCCCGAGAGACCCGGCGACGCTCTCGGGCGGATTCACATAGGCAAAGGACAGAAGTCGCACGCTGGTCCGACGGCCCATCTCGACCAGATGGGACAGCACGTTCGAGAGATCCGCCACGATTGGCTGAACCGAATTGCGCTCGCACACGAAGGTTCCCGAACCGGGACGGCGATCGATGAGACCGTCGTTCGCCAGCGTATCGAGCGCGCGCCGCACTGTAACGCGTGAAACTCCGTACTCGGCAGCAATCGACAACTCCCCCGGTAGCCGGGAGCCAGGCTCTAAGGCGCCGTTCAGGATGCGCTCGCGCAGGAGAAGATAGATGCGCCGCGCTTTGAGCGGTTCGACTGCGTCCACCAAGATTACACGCTCCAGATTGCAACAGTGTTGACTCCTGCAAAGGGCAGCTACCTGTCTACCTTATAAGACATTTCCCTTGCGTCAAGCCGCCCCTTTGGAAATACTGGAAACTGGTTTCAACATGAGTCATGAGAGCGTATTCGGGAGAGAGAGATGGCGCAGAGCCCCTCCGGTCCGCGGACCCTGTTCGACAAGCTTTGGGATATCCACGCGATCGTGACACGCGAGGATGGTCAGACTTTGCTCTGGGTCGATCGGCACTTCGTGCATGAGGGCTCGTTTCATGCCTTCAACAAGCTGAAGGAGCGCCGCGCCAAGGTGGCTCACCCGGAACTCACCTTCGGCATCGCCGATCACTATGTGCCGACACGCAGATCCGGACGCAGCATCGATCCGGCAATCCAGAACATGCTTGACCAACTGGAGAGCAACACCTCCGAGAACGATGTAATGCTGTTTGGTCTCCACGATCCGCGCCAGGGAATCGTCCACGTGGTTGGCCCCGAACAGGGCTTGACGCTTCCAGGCCTTCTCATCGTCTGCGGCGACAGCCACACCTCCACCCATGGTGCCTTCGGCGCGTGGGGCTTCGGCATTGGCGCATCCGAAGTCGCGCACGTGCTGATGACGCAGACACTTTGGCAGCGAAAGCCCAAGCGCATGCGCATTACCGTCGACGGGACACTGGCGCCGGGGATCGGCGCCAAGGACATTGCGCTCTCGATCATTGCGCGCATTGGCGCAGATGGCGCACAGGGGCATGCGGTAGAATATACAGGCTCTGCCATTCGTGCCCTCTCAATGGAGGGGCGGCTCACCCTTTGCAATCTCTCGATCGAAGCTGGTGCGCGTTGCGGTATGGTAGCCCCCGACGAGACGACAATTGCATATCTGCGCAACCGACCCTTTGCGCCTGGGCGCGACGACTTCGAACGTGCGGCCGGGGACTGGCTGCGCCTGCAGACCGACGAGGACGCGGAGTTCGACCGTGAGATCGTGCTTGATGCGTCCGAGATCGCGCCTGTTGTGACCTGGGGCGTCAGTCCAGAGGACGCGCTGCCGATCACCACAGCGGTGCCCGACCCCGAAGCGATCCCGGACCCTGGCAAGGCGGCACAGATACGTGACGCGCTGACCTATATGGATTTAAAACCGGGACAAAAGCTCACGGAAATCCGCATCGACCGGGTGTTCATCGGCTCGTGCACCAACAGCCGGATCGAGGATCTGCGTGTGGCCGCCAAAGTACTTTCAGGCCGCAAGGCCAAGGTACCCGGCCTCGTCTCGCCCGGTTCATCCTTGGTGAAGCAGCAGGCCGAAGCGGAGGGACTCGACCGGATCTTCAAGGAGGCCGGGCTCGAGTGGGTCGAGTCGGGCTGCTCCATGTGTGTGGGCATGAACGGCGACATCGTGCAGCCGGGCGAGCGTTGCGCTTCGACCACCAACCGCAACTTCAAGGGTCGCCAGGGACCCGGTGCGCGGACCCACCTCATGTCGCCTGCCATGGTCGCGGCCGCCGCCGTGACCGGACACCTCGTCGACGTCCGTCCCCTGATCGAGGAGCGCATCTGATGCAGCCCTTTCATCGCCTGACCGCCACGGCGTGCCCCCTACCCTACGCCAATATCGACACGGACCAACTCATCCCGGCCCGGTTCATGAAGCGCTCGCGGGCAGAAGGCTATGGCGGTTACCTGCTTTACGACATGCGTTTCTTAGGCAACGACACCGAAGTTTTCGATTTTCCACTCAACCAAACGAGCTACCGCAACTCACAGATCATCGTGGCACGGCGGAACTTTGGAGCAGGCTCATCGCGTGAGGCCGCTGTATATGCGCTCGCAGACTTTGGAATCCGTTGCGTGATCGCTCCGAGTTTCGGTGATATCTTTGCGTCCAATGCCGTCAACAACGGACTTCTTCCTGCCAGAGTAGACGAGACGGATGCTGAGGCGCTGATCAGATTTCTTGAGGAGAACGACACAGAGCTGACCGTGGATCTCGAGGAACAGACGATCTCTACCAGCAGGGTGTCGGTAGCATTCGCCATTGATCCCGTTTGGCGTACGAAGCTTTTGAACGGCTGGGACGATATCGACATCACCCTCAATCAGGCCGATGCGATCGCGCGATTCAGGATGGAGGACTTATCACGACGCCCGTGGGCAGCTCCGCGTGTGCCATGATAATCCCGCGTGGACTAGAACGTGAAGCTTGTTAAAGGGCTGCCCCGCACCTGGGACCACCGTCCGCCTCGCCCTCGTTTCCCGGCAGTTGCGCTATCGAGACCTGTGATGCGCTGGCTAAAGTTTCCAGAGCTGAGCCTTGTGGTCCTAAATGCGTGGGCGCCGTAGTGTTCTCTATAGCCTCGAACCTCCTTGAGGCTGCCAATGATCGAGACTATTGGACAAGCGTTTTTCTGCGCTACGCATGGCCACTAGGCGCGCTCGCTTTGTCGGAGTCATCGACACAGTGAGCTATCGGCGTCCAGCGCCGCTCGCCTGACGTTCCAGTCCGAACTAAATCTATTTGGAGTGAATAGAGGTCGGGCCGATAGAGGGCATGAAGATGTTCAACGCCTTGGTCCTTCTCATCAAGTACAACCCGGGTAAGTGAGATCAAAGGCGACCCAATCTCTAGTTTCAAGGCGCCAGCCACTTCTGGACCTGCCAACGCGGCGCCAATGCTCTGGCTAGCACGGCTTGCCGAAACCCCTGATCGCTCGAGAAGTTCGAGAAGCGGGGTCCGGGCAAGGTCAGCCTCGGAGTAGCTCAAACCGATGCGCTCTGGCACGTAGGTGGTGAGATAGGAAAACGGCCTCCCGTCAATCAGACGGATCCGCAGAGAGCGCTGTGCTCGCTCTCTTGGCGCGAGCCGCAGTGCAGTGGCAACTGGCACTGGAGGGACAACGTAGGCGAAGGCGAGGAGCCGTACGCTCGTTTGCCGACCCATTTCAACCAGATGGGGTAGCACATTGGCGAGATCGCCAACGATCCGTGGTGTGCCAACGCCGTCACGAACAAAGGTGCCCGAACCTGGCTTGCGCTCGATGAGGCCGTCTGTGGCGAGTTGATCAAGAGCCCGGCGGATAGTGACGCGGGAAACGTGATGGTCCAACGCCAGTGCTGGCTCGCTCGGCAAGCGCGATCCAGATGCCAACACCCCGCCGATTATCTGGTCACGTAACAGTAGATACACTCT
>DATHAU010000040.1:0-5767 GCA_035296545.1 Microvirga sp. | reverse complement strand
CGAGGAAGCGGGCAACGGCGCGCTCCACCATGCCGGGCGGGACCACATGGCCGCCGTCGAATTCCCGGTATTCCACGTCGTAGCCGGCGCGCTTGAGCCTCGGGACGATGCGGCGGCTGCACGGGTCGATGGGCAGCACCTCGTCGTGGACCCCATGGGAGATGAAGACCCGCGGCAGGTCCGACTGCCCGGCGGGCGCCATGAAGCCCGGCGAGAAGGCGAGGATGTCCTTGAACAGAGCGCCGTTGGTGATGCCGATGGAGAGGGCATAGGAGGCCCCGTCGGAGAACCCTGCCGCGGCGATGCGCTCGGGATCGACGGCGTGGAGCCGGAAGACCTTGTCCAGGGCGCTTTCGATGAAGGCCACGTCCGGCCCGTAGCCGCCCCGGATCACGTCCCATGTGGCCGAGCGGGACTCGGGCGCAAGCACGATGATGCCCTGCGCCCCGGCCTGCGCGGCGAAGATGTCGAGGGCGTGCGGCGCCACGCCTCCCGCCCCATGGAGGGACACGATGAGAGGCGCGGGCTTTGCCGCATCCAGGCCCTCGGGCACGAGGAGGATGCCGTCGCGCTTGCCGCCCATGCCCAGGGGATGGCGGCCCGGCGTCGCGCCCCCGGGCGGCGCGATGGTCTGCGGCCTTGCGCCGATGAGCCCCGAGGAATGAGCGGAAGGGTTTGCGCTGCTGGACATGCCGGGCTCCCGTGCGAGTTCGCCCCAACGCCCGCGAGGCCGCCCTGTTCCCATGAGCCCTGTTGCCGGAAATGTCGCAACGCCATTGAGGAACATCGCCGCACTCCCGGCGTTGGTGGCCTCTCATCGCAAGGGCGCGCCTTCACATGTCTCTCATGGATTACACCGGCTATGCGGCTGCATTCTGCACCACGTCGGCCTATGTGCCGCAAGTTCTCCGGGTCTGGCGCACGCGGTCGACCAAGGACATTTCCCTCAAGATGTTCCTGGTGCTCGTCACCGGGCTGATCCTGTGGCTCGCCTACGGCTTCTGGCGCGGCGAGATGCCCCTGATCATCGCCAATGCGGTCACGCTCATGCTCGCCAGCATCATCCTCTACTTCAAGATCCGGCACGGCTGACAGCCGGCCAGCCCCGCGAGTCCCTGTGCTCCTGAGGCTAACCGTTTCCTCCCGGGAGCACGCCCATGATCAAGGCAGTCATCTTCGACGTCGACGGCACCCTCATCGATACCGTCGACCTCCATGCTTCGGCCTGGGTCGAGGCGCTGGGGCATTTCGGATTCCACATCGCCTACGAGGACATGCGCTCGCAGATCGGCAAGGGCGGCGATCAGATCCTGCACGGCCTCCTGCCGCCCGACGTGATCGAGCAGAAAGGCGAGACGATCAAGGATTTCCGCAGCAGCCTGTTCAAGCGTGACTATCTCGCCAAGGCCCGACCCTTCCCCGGCGTGCGGAATCTGTTCGAGCGTATCCGCGCGTCGGGGCAGAGGGCCGTGCTGGCCTCGTCCGGCACGGGGGAGGAGGTGGAGCAGTACAAGAAGCTCGCCGGCATCGCCGACCTGATCGACTCGGCCACCTCGTCCGACGATGCGGAGCGCTCGAAGCCCTTTCCCGACATCTTCGAGGCCGCCCTGGCGAAGCTGTCTCCCCTGGGGCCCGAGGAGGCCGTCGTGGTGGGCGACACGCCCTACGACGCGGAGGCCGCGCGCAACGCCGGGCTGAAAACCGTGGGCGTGCTCTCCGGCGGCTTTACGGAACAGGCCCTGCGCGAGGCCGGATGCATCGCGGTCTATCGCGACGCGGAGGATCTCGTCAGGAACTACGAGACCTCTCCGCTCGCCATGTGACGATCGTCAACGGCGGCCCGTCACGCGCCTTCGACCCTCAGGTCGTTCCGGACGTGAGCGACGCCGCAGGCCATCTCGGCGAGATCCTCGGCGCGGCGCTTGAGGCCGCGGCTGGAGACGGCGCCCGGGAGGGCGACCTCGCCCTCCTTCACGGCCACGTGGATGTTGGAGGCATCGATGAAGCGGTCCTCGGTGAGGCGTTCGCAGACATCCTCGTGAATGCGCCGGTCCGATGGCGCGGAGTCCTTAGTGACCGCGCCCGCGATGCCAGCCCGCCGGGGGAGGCTCCGGCTTGTCCTGCGGCGGTGAGCGGAGCTGCGCGTCGTTCGGGCCCGGTCGCCCATGGCGCCTTAGCCGGAGCGGCGGCGGCTGAAGCGGGGCGCGAAGCCTTCGTCGGGCGGGCCGCCGTCGTGAGGGTTTGTCTTCCTGCGCCGGGTGTCTACCATGGCCCTGCTCCTGTTCCGGACAAGGGCGACAAGCCGATGGGAGCGCGGTTCCCGCCCGCCCGTTTCGGCCTGCATGACCGGTGAGACCGCATGAAAGCGCCGCAGCGCAGGAAACTGTTCGAGGACGTGTTCTCCCGCGACGGCGGGCGCTGCGTCTATTGCGGCGTCGAGACCCGCCGCCTGCGCAAGGGGGTGAGCCGTGCGCCCGATCTCGCGACCCTCGACCACGTGGTTCCCCGATCCACGGGCGGACCTCTGAGGGCCGACAACCTGGTTCTTGCCTGCCGGGCCTGCAACAACGCGCGGGGCGTCATGGATGCCGAGGCCTT
This sequence comes from Microvirga sp., assembly GCA_035296545.1. Lineage (GTDB taxonomy): Bacteria > Pseudomonadota > Alphaproteobacteria > Rhizobiales > Beijerinckiaceae > Microvirga. The sequence continues at coordinate 3,169 of DATHAU010000040.1, read as the reverse complement.
TCGCGCCCTCAAGGCCCGGGATGGAACATGAGCGTCGGCGCTGACGTTCGGCAAGCTGAAGCATTTTCTTGAGGGAGAGAGCGATGAACCTCGAAGACCAGGTGCGTGAGGCGATCATCGGCGAGTTGCAGCGCCAGTCCGAGGCCGCCGAGCAGGGCTTGAGGGTCCAGGCCGGCGATGCCGAGATGATCACCATCGAGGGCCGCGTGAACCTCGACGAATTGACCATGGCGGTGGTGGGCTCGCTCGCAGGCGGCCCGTAACCCGCGAAGGCTGTCAGGCCGCAGAGCCCCCCGCCCCGATCTCGCCTGAGATCGCCGACGTCCCGGGGTCGAGGGCGATGAACCTCAGGCGGCGCTTCTCGGCGGGCGCGCTCTTCAGCAGGGCCAGCGCGCTTTCCATGTCCCGCTGCCCGGCGGCCCAGCGGTCCTTCACGGACGAGGGCGAGTAGTCGAAGGTCTTGCCCGCCCGTTCGTCGCTCCCGGCGTGGTAGGCCATGTGAAGCAGCGTGACCGACGGCCCGTCGGGCTGGAGCTTCTCGTGCAGGGCGTATTCCCGCTGCAGGGCCCTGATCGACCGGCGCGAGGGGCTTGCGAAGATCAGGTCCTTCGTGCGCTCCACCATGGAATCCAGGGAGGCCGGGCGCGGGGCAACGAGGCCGAAAAGCTCGACCGCGATGCACAGGAGGCTCTCGTCCGGCGGCTCGGCCAGCAGGGCGTCCACCGGCATGTTGTTGGCGTATCCGGGATCGCACAGCAGGCGCCCGCCGATCTCCACCGGCGGGAACACGGGGGTGATCGCCGAACTCGCGAGCAGGTGTTCGGGCCCGATCCTGTCGCGGGCGGTATCGAAGAACACCTCCTCGCCGGATTCCAGATCGATGCACCCGACGGTGAACCTGATGCCGCCCCGGTTCAGCCGGTCGAAATCGATCAGGCGCTCCAGGGTCCGTCTCAGGGGCGTATGGTCGTAGAGGGCGATATCGTCCGGCATCCACGGCAGCATCGACCAGGGACCGGGATAGCGAGGTTGGAAGAGGCCGGGACGGCCGAGCATCAGGGCCAGGGCCGTATGAGCTTCGTTGTAGGCCTGTCGGAGGGTCGAGCCGCGGCCCAGGGCGCCCGGGGTGCGGATCGTCGCCTCGGCCCAGAAATCCTCCAGTCTGGCCAGGCGATCCTCGCGGGCGTTCCCCGCCACGATGGCGCCCGTGATGGCGCCGATGGAGGCGGCCACGATCCGTCGGGGTTCGATCTCCTGCCGGTGCAGCTGCTCGTAGGCTCCCGCGAGATAGGAGCCGAGCGCGTTGCCGCCGCCGAGAACGAGAGCCACCGGCTGATCATGACCGGGTGATGAGGCGTGAGTCATCGCTGTCCTTCAGAAAACGCGCCCGCAGGCGCGGCGCCGTCGGGACATAGCGCGCCTGCGCCCTTATGGGAGAGGGCGGGGAACGCCTGCCTTCCGCCAGGGTTCCGGTCGGGACGGCTGCGCCAACCCGTCGGAGATCACTCGGGCTTCAGGGCCTTGGGCGGCAGCGGGAACAGGCCGATGAACCGTTCCGCCAGCGCGCGGTCGCCCCTGATCTCCAGGGCCCCTGCGCCTTCCAGCGCCTCCAGGGGCTGGCCGCCATAGATCGCGCCCGCCAGAACCGGCGGCGTTCCCCTGAAGACCAGATCGGCGGCGTCGAGCGCGCCGCGCGCAATCTCGATGCGGCCCCCGGCGAGATGGGCGAGAAAGGTCTCTTCCCCTAGGCGAAAGCCGATGCGGGCATCGATGCCCCTGGCTCGTCGGGGATCGAGCATCGTCCGGAGAGAGAGAAGAAACGACGCGGCGCTGAAGGGTAGGGTCGGGTCGTGGGCAGGCGAGCGCGCGGCCCAGCGGCCCAGGGCCTGGAAGATCGGCTCGCTCTCGTAGCCCCATTCCGTCAGCTCGTAGACCTGGGCCGCGGCGGGCGGCGGCAGCTTCTTGCGCACGAGAACGCCGGCCGCCTCCAGGCCTTCGAGGCGCTGGGTGAGCACGTTGGCGCTGATCCCCGGAAGGCTCGCCCGCAGGTCGCTGAAGCGCTTCGGTCCCAGCATGAGCTCGCGCATGACCGGAAGCGCCCAGCGCTCCCCCACCAGGTCGAGGGCATGGGCGGCCGCGCAGGCATCCTCGTAGTGGCGGCGGGAGCGGGTTTCCAATTGTTCAGTTATTTTTTCTAACTTCATGGTTGCTATTCATAACTTTTTAGGGAATCAATGTCAAACCGGAGTCCTAGGGAGAGACCCATGTCCAAGATGATCTTCGTGAACCTGCCTGTCGCCAACCTGCCCCGCGCCATCGCCTTCTATGAGGCCATCGGGGCCGAGAAGAACGAACAATTCACCGACGAGACGGCGGCCTGCATGGTCTTTTCCGAGACCATCCACGCCATGCTGCTGACCCACGACAAGTTCCGTCAGTTCACGCCGAAGAAGATCGCGGACGCCAGGGAATCGACCGAGGTGCTGATCTGCATCTCCGCCGACAGCCGTGACGCCGTCGACACCATGGCGACCAACGCAGGGGCTGCGGGCGGGGTCATGGATCCGGGTCCGAAGCAGGATTACGGCTTCATGTACGGCCGCAGCTTCGAGGACCTGGACGGCCATATCTGGGAAGTGATGTGGATGGACGTGGAGGCGGCCAAAACCGCCGCGGGCGAAATGGTCCCGGCCTGAGCGCCGGTACTGGAAGAGCGCACCCCATAAGCTCAACCTCTCTGCACAAACCTCGCGCAAGCCCCCGACAACCTGATGGAGGACACCATGACCTATATCGACGGATTCGTCATTCCTGTGCCGGTGGGCAACAAGGAGGCCTATCGCGAGATGGCCGCCAAGGCCGTGCCGATCTTTAAGGAGCACGGCGCCACCCGCATGGTGGAATGCTGGGGCGACGACATTCCCGACGGCAAGGTCACCGACTTCAGGATGGCCGTGAAGGCCGAGCCCGGCGAGAACGTGGTCTTCTCCTGGCTCGTCTGGCCGTCCAAGGAGGCGCGCGACGAGGGCATGAGGAAGGTCATGGAGGATCCGCGGCTGGCGATGACCGAGATGCCCTTCGACGGCAAGCGCATGATCTTCGGCGGCTTCGAGATCCTGCTCGATACCGCAGAGTGAACCAGGCCGAAGGAACAGGAGAACCCTCATGC
>DATHAU010000039.1:0-5977 GCA_035296545.1 Microvirga sp. | reverse complement strand
AGCCGGGGCATAGGCAGGAGCGGAGGCGTCAGGCGGAGCGGAGGAAGGAGCCGAGGCGTAGGCTGGCGCCCCTGCATAGCCGGGCCCTGGAGCTTGCGGCACGTCCGAAGGGGGAATATCCGCTTCGTAGGCAGATCCGGCCTGAACGGTCGGAGCCCTTGTGGTCTTGCGCTGCGCCATCCTGCCGGATTCCATGCAGCCCGTGAGCGCAAGCGCGCCGGCCAGAAGCGCGGCCCAGGCGGCGTGGCCTCTCGGCCTTTTGAATTCCAAAGAACGCGCCATCTCCCACCCCCATGGAAGCAGCTCCCGGCAGAATGGGCGCAAGGATGGCGCATAAAGGTAAACATTGTTCCCAGGGCCGAAAGCCCGGCCGCCCGCTTCCGCCGGAACGGGCCCTCATGCGACAATAGCAGGCGATGACACAGAGAATCGACAACCGGACGCGACGGCGCGAACCCACGGGACGGGCCGCCACCTTCACGGCCTTCGGCCTCGCGGCCGAGGCGGAGCCCCTGCTGCCGGGCCTCTATGTGGTGGCCACGCCCATCGGCAACCTGAAGGACGTGTCCTTCCGGGCGCTCAGCGTGCTGGCGGCGGCGGACGCGGTGCTCGCCGAGGACACGAGGGTCACCAAGACGCTCCTGGCCCATTACGGCATCACCACGCCGCTGGTGGCCTATCACGAGCATTCCAACGACGCGGTGCGCGAGCGCATGGTCCACCGGGTCAGGGAGGGCCAGGCGCTGGCGCTGGTGTCGGACGCGGGCACGCCCCTGGTGTCGGACCCGGGCTACAAGCTCGTGCAGGCGGCCATCGAGGAAGGGCTGCCGGTGACGCCGATCCCCGGCCCCTCCGCCGTGCTGACCGCCCTCGTCGCCTCGGGCCTGCCCACGGACCGGTTCTTCTTCGAGGGCTTCCTGCCGCCCAAGAGCGGCGCGCGGCGCGCGAGGCTCGGGGAGCTTGCCGGAATCCCCGGCACCCTCATGCTGTTCGAGGGCCCGCACCGCCTGCCCGAGATGCTGGCCGATGCGGCGGCGGTGCTCGGGGACCGGCAGGCGGTGGTGGCCCGGGAGCTGACCAAGATGTTCGAGACCATCCGGCGCGGCCCCCTGCCGGAACTGGCGCGGCAATTCGCCGAGGAAGGCCCGCCCAAGGGCGAGATCGTGGTGCTGATCGGCGAGGCCACGGGGGCCATGCACGCGGCGGAGGCGGACGCGGCCCTCGACGGCTCCCTGGAGGCCGCCCTGAGGAACCATTCCATCAAGGACGCGGCGGCCCTGGTGGCGGCGGAACTGGGCATGCCCAAGCGCGAGGTCTATGCCCGGGCGCTGGCTCTCGCCAAGAAGGATTCATGACAAGGCAGGATTCATGACAGGGCAGGATTCATGAAGACCGCCCTGGAGCGCCGCCGCGCCACCTTCCTGCGCGGCCACCGGGCCGAGTGGATCGCGCTCCTGTTCCTCATGGCCAAGGGCTACCGCCCGCTTGCGCGCCGCTACGCCGCCGCGGGCGGCGAGATCGACCTGATCGTGAGGCGCGGCGGCGCCGTCGCGTTCGTGGAGGTGAAGGCGCGCGGCGCCATGGACGACGCCCTCTCGGCCATCACGCCCGCAAAGCGCCGCCGCTTCTCCCGGGCGGCGCGGGCGTGGCTCGCCCGCAACCCCTGGGCCGCGTCGAAGACATGGCGGGCGGACGCGGTCTTCGTCGCGCCCAGGCGATGGCCGCAGCACATCGTGTCGGCGTTCGAGCTGGAGATCGGTTGAAGAGCGCCACTCCCCCTCTCCCGGATGGGAGAGGGGCAGGGGTGAGGGAAGGCCGGTGCAGGATCGAGCACTGGACCCTGCCGTGCTCACAGTCGGCAGCGCTTCTCTCGGAGAGGGCCTTCCCTCACCCGGCTGCTCCGCAGCCACCCTCTCCCACCCGGGAGAGGGAGAAGCTGCGTCACGCCGCCAACCTGCGCGGATCCCTCACCGCGTCGCGGATGGCGCGGGCCATTTCCTGGACGATGTGGTCGCCGCCGCCCCCCGGCAGGTAGAGGTTGACCAGGAAGGGCGGGAGCAGGGGCAGGCCGGTCTCAGGCCCCAGCACGTCGAGGTTGGCCGGCACGGTGGAGGCCATCCAGGCCATGACGGCGATGTCGGCCGCCACCGTCGCCACCTGCGCCGAGGTGTTGGTCACCTCGGAGACCGAGCGCCATTCGATGCCGGCCTTCTGCAAGGCCTCGCGGATCGGCGTGCGGAACGCGCAGTCCGAGCATCCTATGGACACCGGGAGCGGACGCTGCCACGCCGCCTCCCCGCCCCGGGCTCCCACCCAGACCAGGCGATCCATGACGAGGTTCTCGCCGCCAGGGTCGCAGGCCATCTCGGTGGCCAGCACCACGTCGACCCTGCCGGAAGCGAGCTTGGCGCGCAGCGCCGCGCTCGATCCGCTGTGCAGGGAGATCCGCACGCGGGGATAGCGGCGGGTGAACCCCTTCAGGAAGGTGGGCAGGTAGGTGGTGATGATGTCGCTGGGGATGCCGAGGCGCACCTCCCCCTCGTAGACCGGGGTGGTCATCTCGGTCCAGATCTCGTCGTTCAGGGCCAGGAGCCGCTTGGCCCGGCCGAACAGGCGCTCGCCCGCAGGGGTCAGCTCCATCCCGCGCCGGTTCCGGGTGACCAGGGGCTCCCCCACGATCTCCTCCAGCCGCTTGATCTGCTGGCTGACCGCCGCCTGGGTCAGGTTGAGGCTGCCCGCGGCGGCGGTCATGCCGCCCGCATCGACCACGGCCGCGAAGGCTCTCAGCAGGCTCACGTCGAGGTTGTGGGGCACGGTCGCCTCCATAAGAGTTCATTATTTTCCATATAATGAACATTCGTTTCCCTTATGCAAGGGGCAGGAGCATCATCTCTTCATCGAACTTGAGGAGAGAAAGCCATGACCAACCTTTCAACCGCTTTCCACTGGACCTCCGGAACGACGGCCGCCGGTCCGTCCCGCGTCCGGGGCCTGTTCGGAGCGCTCCTGCGGGAAATCCGCATCCGCCGCGCCCTGCGCCATGTGAGCACGCTCGACGACGCCACCCTGTCCGACATCGGCCTCAGCCGCGGCGGCGTCGAGGAGGCGGTGCGCCACGGCCGGCACCTGGATTAGGGGGCGAACACCCGCACGGCGCGGGGCCTGATGGAGAAATGGGCGGGCGTCTGGGTGACGATCTCCCCATCCGCATTGACCGGCCTCGGCCGCCGGGTGCGGACTTCGAACTCCTCGGCCCGGATGGCGCGCACCTCGCTCCAGGCCCCGTGCTCGCCGTAGCGGAAGGAGCGCGCCATCAGGGCGAGCTTCCAGGCGCGTTCGAATTCGAGGCTGTAGAGATCGAGGTTCTGGTCGTCGATGGCCGCATCCTTCTCCACCGCGTTGCCGCCGCCGTAGAAGCGCCCGTTGCCCACGGCGATCTGCAACGTTCTCACGCGCGCGGTCTCGGTTTCGCTGACGATGGTGGCGCGGAACGGGCGGGCCCGGATCAGAACCTTCATGGCCACCAGCCCATAGCCGAGGCGGCCGAACCGGCGCTTGATCTCGGTGGTCAATTGCTGCGCCAGCTCGGCCGAGAGGCCGATGCTGGCCACGTTGAAGAACGGCTTGCCGTTGACGATGCCCAGATCGATGTTGCGCGTGCGGCCCTCGGCGATGACCTTGGCGGCGCCGTCGAGATCGGACGGGATGTCGAGGGTGCGGGCGAGATCGTTGGCCGTGCCGAGCGGCAGGATGCCGAGCGGCAGCCCGGCCTCGATCACCCCGAGGGCCGCCGCGTTCAGGGTTCCGTCGCCCCCGCCGACGATCGCGCAATCCACGTCGTCGGCGTTCTTCACGATGAGCGGCGACAGGTCCTCCCGGCGGCCGCATTCCAGGTGGACGGGCTCGATGCCGTGGGCTTCCAGGCGCTCGATGGCCGCATCCAGCTGGGATTCGCCGCTGCGGCTCTGGGCGTTGACGATGAGAAGGGCGCGGCGCGGCATGACCTGTCACATGTGGGAGCTGCGGCCCGTCGGCAAAAGACGCCGGAGCGAGCCAAGCGGGGCTATGCGATAACCCTTCCCCACCCATTTCGTTCACCGGGCGGGCGGAAAGGTTGCCATCGCGGGATTTCAGGCCAATAACCGCGCTTCCAAGGAGGCCGAGCCATGACCCTGACCGTTGCGATCCAGATGGATCATATCCGCAGCATCAAGATCGCGGGCGATACGGGCTTCGCCCTGCTGCTGGAGGCGCAGCGGCGGGGCCACCGGGTCCTGCACTACACCCCCGACCGCCTGAGCCTGCGCGACGGCGCGGTGGTGGCGGTGGCGGAAGCCGTGGAGGTGCGCGACCAGGAGGGCAGCCACTTCACCCTCGGCGCCCCCGAGCGGGTCGATCTCTCCACGATGGACGCGGTGCTCATGCGCCAGGACCCGCCCTTCGATCTGGCCTACATCACCGCCACCCATTTCCTGGAGCGCATCCACCCCAAGACCCTCGTGGTCAACGATCCGGCCCATGTGCGCAACGCGCCGGAAAAGATCTTCGTCACCCGGTTCCCGCACCTGATGCCGCCGACCCTGATCTCCCGCGACCGGGAGGAGATCGAGGCGTTCCGGCGCGAGCATGGGGACGTGGTGATGAAGCCGCTCTACGGCCATGGCGGCGCCAGCGTGTTCAAGGTCGGCCGGGAGGATCCGAATTTCGGCTCCCTCTACGACCTGTTCGCCAACCTGTTCCGGGAGCCCTGGGTGATCCAGCGCTTCCTGCCGCGGATCACCGAAGGCGACAAGCGCATCATCCTCATCGACGGCCAGGCGGCGGGCGCGATCAACCGGGTTCCGGCCGCCAACGACATCCGCTCCAACATGGTGCGCGGCGGCGCGGCCAAGCCCACGGACCTCACTGACCGGGAGCGCGAGATCTGCGAGACCATCGGCCCCGACCTCAAGCGCATGGGCCTCATCCTGGTGGGCATCGACGTGATCGACGGCCACCTCACCGAGATCAACGTGACCGCGCCCACGGGCGTGCGAGCGATCAAGCGCCTCGGCGGCCCGGATCTGGCCGTGGACGTGTGGGATGCGATCGAGGGGAAGATCGGGGGCTGAGGAGGCTGGGCCTCGTCCCTAGACCGGCCGGCGGGCCAGGGCGAGCGCCGCCCCGAGCCCGCACAGGACGAGGCCCGAGGTTTTGCGGATGCGCCGGATGATCTTCGGCCTGCGCGCAAAACCGTCCCGGGCCCGCGCCGCCATGAAGGCCACCACCACGTCGACAAGGGTGTTCAGGCCGACCGACACGACCCCCAGCAGGGCGAACTGAAGCGCGACGCTCCCCTCGGAGGGACTGACGAACTGCGGAATGAACGCGAGGAAGAAGGCCGCCGTCTTAGGGTTCAGGGCCTCGACCAGAACGCCCTCGCGAAAGGCCCGCCATGCCCCGGTCGCGGGAACGTCCGACGGGGCGTCCGCCTTCGCCTCCCGGATGGTCTTGAAGCCGAGCCACACCAGGTAGACGGCTCCGGCGAGCTTCAGGAGAGTGAAAGCCTCGGCGCTCGCCATAACGAGAGCGGAGACGCCGAGCGCGCCGGCAACGATGTGAACGCAGCCGCCGAGACCGGTGCCGAAGCTCGACGCGACACCCTCGGCATAGCCCCCGGCCAAGGTTCGGGCCGCCACATAGAAGATGCCCGGCCCGGGCGTGATCGCAATGACCAGGGCGGCGGCCGCAAACAACAGAAAGCTCGTGAGTTCGAACATGGATGTCGGCTCCGGAAGCGCCCTCACCTTGCATAGGCAGGCCGTCGTGTCGAGGCGAAGGCGACTAGGCGGCCAGCTCCGCGATCACCGCGTTCAGCACGGGAAAGCCCTTGGGGGTCACGGCCAGGCGCGCGCCGTCCAGGCGGATCAGCCCCTCCTCCGCCAGGTTGCGGACGCGGCTCTCCCGCAGGGGCCGTCCCGTGAAGGCCTCGTAGCGG
>DATHAU010000038.1:0-14717 GCA_035296545.1 Microvirga sp. | reverse complement strand
CCTGAACGCGATCCCGGATCTCCCCTGCGCTTCGTCCGAGATGACGAGCGGGACCGGGTTTATCCCTCGGCCTTGTCGCTCTGGCCCTTCTTGGCGCCCTCGCCCATGGGGTCCGTGGAGTCCTCGCCGGAGGCGTCCGGGTTTTCCCGGCCCTGCGGGGTCAGCCGGGGCGCGCTGATATCCTCTTCGGTGGCCTGACTGGGGTTCTTCTTGTCGGGTTGGGCCATGGTCGTTCCTCTCATCAAATCAGGATGCGCCGCCGGAGCCGTCCGTCGGGCCGGAGCCTGCATCCGAGCCGGCGTCGCCCTCGTTGCCCAGGGAGCGCGAGCCGCTGGGATTCGTAAGGCCCGTCGCCCGCCCGCCCGCATCGGTCCCGTGGGACGTGCTGCCCTTGGGCCCGCCCGGAACGGTGTTGGAGCCGACGCCGTTGGCGTCCTCCACCGCGCCGCCCAGGTCGAAGCCGGGGCGGTCTTCGGCGCCGGCGCCGGGATCGCGGGCCGCCGCCTCGGGATCGGGGCGCTCGGCGGGGACGCGGGGTCCCGATTTCGGATCGTTGGTCGTCTCATTGGTCATGGGGATTCTCCCTTGCGCCGCTCAGCCTCAGCCGCTGGTGGAGTCCACGTCGTCGTGACCGCCGGTGGGCGTCAGCGCGCCCGTGCCCGGGGTCGAGTCCGGGTTCATGAGCTCCGGGTCCGCATGGGGCCCGGCGGGCGGCAGGCGGTCCGAGGGCTCAGGGGCCTTGGCGTCCTGATGGCCCGGCTCCTGCGTGCCCTGCGGAGCGCCGCCGGGCTGGGTCGCGTTGGACGGCAGGTCGTCGATCTTCGGATCGGCGGCATTGCCGTGATGAGGCGTGTCTTCGGTGTGGTTGCCGTAGCCTGCGTTGCCCATGGTCAGCCCTCGTCCTTGCCGTTGACCGCCGTCATGCGCTCGATGGCTTCCGCCGTTGCATCCTTGTCGTCCGGCGAGAGGCTCGCGTCGCTCAGGTGCTTGGTGGCCTCCGGCGTCTCTGCGGCGGTGATCTCGTCATGGCCGTCGAAGCCGGCCTTGCTGGTCTGGCCGGTGAGGCCCTGGCGGTAGCTGTAGGCCTCGCCGCCCGGCTCGCTCCACACCCGGCGCAGGGTGGCGTTGCCCTCGGGGCCGCCGTCCCGGTTCGGGTCGATGGGGCTGTCGATCCCGCCCCGCTGCTCGTTGCGGATCTGGTCCGCCGTCTGGTCCTTCAATGAATGGGGGGCTTTGCGTTCCGCCATGATCAACTCCTTCGAAACATCGCTTGCTTCATCTGTTGGAGGAAGAACCCAGCGGGCCGGGAGAGGTTCTGGCCACGCTTGGCGGGGCCAGAACAAAAAGGGCGGCTCGAAAGCCGCCCTTGAACGATGGACTCTCGTCCGAAGGATCAGAGCCCTTCGAACAGGGCGCTCGAAATGTAGCGCTCGGCAAAGGAGGGCGCGACCGTGATGATGCGCTTGCCCCGGAACTCGGGCCGCGAGGCGACCTCGAGGGCCGCCGCCACGTTGGCCCCGGTGGAGATGCCGCCCGGAATGCCCTCGAGCCGCGAGAGCCGGCGGGCGGTGTCGAAGGCGGTCTGGTTGCCCACGGTCACCACGTCGTCGATCATCGAGCGGTCGAGCACGTCCGGCACGAAGCCCGCGCCGATGCCCTGGATCTTGTGCGGGCCGGCCTGGCCGCCGGACAGAACCGGGGAATCCTCCGGCTCCACCGCGATCACCTTCATGCCGGGCAGGCGCGGCTTGATCACCTGGGACACGCCCGTGATCGTGCCGCCGGTGCCCACGCCGGCCACGAAGGCGTCGAACTGGCCGTTGGTGTCGTTCCAGATCTCCTCGGCGGTGGTGCGGCGGTGGATCTCCGGGTTGGCCGGGTTCTTGAACTGCTGCGGCATGACGGAGTCGGGGATCTCCTGGAGGAGCTCCTCCGCCCGCGCGATCGAGCCCTTCATGCCCATGGGGCCGGGGGTGAGAACGAGCTCCGCCCCGAGATAGGCCAGCATCTTGCGGCGCTCCAGGGACATGGTCTCCGGCATGACGAGGATCAGGCGGTAGCCCCGCGCGGCCGCCACGAAGGCGAGCGCGATGCCCGTGTTGCCCGAGGTCGGCTCGACCAGGGTCGTGCCGGGCCCGATCCGGCCCGCGGCCTCCATGGACTCGATCATGCTGACGCCGATGCGGTCCTTCACGCTGGAGATCGGGTTGAAGAACTCGAGCTTGACGAGGATCTCCGCCTCGACCCCATGCTCCTTGGGCAGCCGGTTGAGGCGCACGAGCGGGGTGTTGCCGATGGTCTCCGTGATGGAGCCGTAGATGCGGCCGCGGCCCGGCTTGGTGGATGCGCCCGATGTGTTGAGCGTGTCGGCCATGATATCCTCCTTCGGAAAGCGAGGGGACTTTAGACCTTTCCGCACGATCTGTCGATAATTGCCGTAAATAACATTCTAAATTGTGAAATCCACGGCAGACACGGGCTCGACGGCGGCCTCCGCCTGCGCCCGCCGGCAGAGATCGTCCACCGTCACCTTGTCGAGTTCGGCCAGAAACGCCTCGGTTCCCTGCTGCACCACAGGAGCGACGACCAGGGAGGCCAGGCGCGATTCGGGGATCGGGGACGCGGCCTCCTCCTCCAGGGCCAGCATGGCGATGCGCGCGACGTCGCCTGCCGTGATCCGCCGCCGCTCGCGGGCAAGCTCATAGCCGCCCCGGGGCCCGCGCACCCCTTTCAGGATCCCCTGCCGGACGAGAGCCTGCAGCACCGGTTCGAGATAGCGCGGCGGCAGGTTGTGCCGGGCGGCCAGCGCCTTGGCCGAGACCGGCATCGGCCGGGCATAGAGCGCGATGTCGGTGACCGCCGCGATGGCGAGAAGCGAGCGGCGCGAAAGAAAGTTCATCGATCCCCTCTGAAGGCTTTTTTCTATGTTTCGTTGGTCCTGCGGCCAAGCGCCACCGCTTCGCCGCAGGACAATGCCCTATCCCAGTCCCGTCGACCCGAATCCGCCGGCGGAGCGGGCCGTGCCGTCGATCTCTTCCACCTCGACCGGCTCCACGCCCGTGACGGGCGCAACCACCAGCTGGGCGATCCGCATGCCGCGCGTGACGGTAAAGGGCTCCTGCCCGAGATTGACGAGCAGCACCTGCACCTCGCCGCGGTAATCCGCGTCGATGGTGCCCGGCGCATTGAGCACGGTCACCCCATGCCTGAAGGCAAGCCCCGAGCGCGGCCTCACCTGGGCCTCGAAGCCGGGCTCAAGCTGGATCGCGAGGCCCGTGGGAACGAGCGCGCGCCGGAGGGGCTCGATCACCACCGGGGCATCGGCCGGGTTGGCGGCCGCGAGATCGAGGCCGGCGGCTCCCGCGGTCTCGTAGCGGGGCAGCGGCAGATCGCGCCCGTGATCGAGGCGCTGAACGCGCAGGCGATAGCTCATGCGCCCGCCTCCCCTGCCATGGCGCCCAGGCGCTCGACGAGCTTTCTCGCCACCTCGGTTTTCGACAGGGTCGGCCAGGTCTCGACGCCGGACGCGCTCACGAGATGCACCGTGTTGCTGTCGCCGCCCATGACGCCGGCGGCCGCCGACACGTCGTTGGCGACGATGAGATCGCAGCCCTTTTTCGCAAGCTTCCGCCTAGCGTGCTCGATCACCTGCTCGGTTTCCGCCGCAAAGCCCACCATGAGGGCCGGACGGCCCTCGGCGCGACGGGAGATGGTGGCGAGAATGTCGGGGTTCTCGGCAAGGGACAGGTTCGGCAGCGCGCCGTCCCGCTTCTTGATCTTCTGCTCGCCCGCATTCGCCACCCGCCAGTCGGCCACGGCCGCGGCGAAGACGCCGATATCGGCGGGCAGCGCGCTTTCCACCGCCGCCAGCATGTCCCTCGCGCTGTCCACATGGATCGTCGCGACGCCTGCGGGATCGGGTATTTGAACTGGACCTGAGACGAGCGTCACCCGCGCGCCCGCTTCGGCGGCGGCCCTGGCGATGGCGTGGCCCTGCTTGCCGGAGGAGCGGTTGGCGATGTAGCGCACGGGATCGATGGGCTCGTGGGTGGGGCCCGAGGTGACGATCACGTGCTTGCCCGCAAGAGGCCCCCGGGGCGCGAGCCGCTGCTCGGCGGCGGCGGCGATCTCCAGGGGTTCGGCCATGCGGCCGGGGCCGAATTCGGCCTCCGCCATGGCGCCCTCGTTGGGCCCGACCACGTGAACGCCGTCGGCCTGCAACGTCGCGAGGTTGCGCCGGGTCGCCGGATGCAGCCACATGCGCACGTTCATGGCGGGCGCGATCAGGATCGGCAGGGTGGTGGCGAGCAGCACCGTCGTGGCGAGGTCGCCTGCGTGACCGCCCGCCATCTTGGCCATCAGGTTGGCGGTGGCGGGGGCGACGATCACCAGGTCCGCATCCCGCGCAAGGCGGATGTGGCCGATGTCGGCCTCGTCCTCCCGGTCGAAGAGATCCGTATGGGTGCGCTGGCCCGAAAGGGCGGAGGCCGCGAGCGGCGTGATGAAGGCCTGGGCGCCCGCCGTGAGGATGCAGCGCACCGTGGCGCCGCGCTCGCGCAGGCGGCGGATCAGGTCGAGGGACTTGTAGGCCGCGATCCCGCCGCCGATCACCAGGAGGATGCGTTTGCCTTGGAGCGCCATCATGGGAACCCTCTGAACAGCATGATCATCAGCGAGGCGGCGATGATCCACAAGGCCGCCGCGCCCCAGCGGTTGCCGTGGGCCTCCGCGCGGCCGATGGCCAGGATGCTGTCCCGGTTGAGGGAGACGCCCCTGGCCGTCACGTCCTCCATCTGGTTGAGGACGCGCTCGGCGCGCAGGGCCAGCTCCGGCAGGTCGCCGATGACGCCGGCGAGCGTCCACAACCCGCGGCCCGCCTGCTCGGCGCGGCCGAGGGGGCCGAGGTTGCGCTCAATCCAGTCGCGCACCACGGGCTCGGAGGTGGTCCACATGTCGAGCTTGGGATCGAGCTTGCGGGCCACGCCCTCCACCACCACCATGGTCTTCTGGAGCATGACGAGCTCGATGCGGGTCGCCATGTCGAACAGGGCGGTGATCTCGAACAGCAGGGTGAGCAGCTTCGCCATGGAGATCTCGTCCGCCCGCCGGTCGTGGATCGGCTCGCCGATGGCCCGGATGGCCTGCGCGAAATCCTGCACGGAGTGATGGGGCGGCACGTAGCCCGCCTCGAAATGCACCTGCGCCACGCGCAGGTAATCGCGCCGGATGAAGCCCAGCAGGATCTCGGCCAGGAAACGCCGCTCCTTCATCCCGAGCCGGCCCATGATGCCGAAATCCACCGCCACGAGACGCCCTTCCGCGTCGATGAACAGGTTGCCCGGATGCATGTCCGCATGGAAATAGCCGTCGCGGATCGCGTGCCTCAGGAAGGACTGGATCAGGGTGCGCCCGAGCGCCGCCCGGTCGAAGCCCGCCGCCTCGATGGCGGAGAGATCGCCGAGGCGGATGCCGTCGATCCAGGTGGTGGTGAGCACGTCCCGGGCGGTGAGGTCCCATTGCGGCTTGGGCACCCGGAAATCGGGATCGCCCTTCGTGTTTTCCGCAAGCTCCGAGACGGCGGCGGCCTCGAGGCGAAGATCCATCTCCACGGCCACGGAGCGGGCCAGCGCCTCGACGATCTCCAGGGGCTTGAGGCGGCGGGCGTCGGGGACCACCCGCTCGAAGATCCGGGCGGCGGCGCGCATGGCCTGGAGGTCGCGGGCGAAGTTCTCGCGCACGCCGGGCCGCACCACCTTCACGGCGACGGTTTCCTCGCCCCCTGCCGTGGCGATGCGGGCCTTGTGAACCTGGGCGATGGAGGCGGCCGCGATGGGCTCGCTGAATTCGAGGAAAAGCACATGGATGGGGCGGCCGAGGGCGGTCTCGACCATGCGCACGGCCTCGGCCCTGGGAAAGGGCGCCATCCGGTCCTGGAGCCGCTCCAGGTCCCGGGCCGCCGCCACGCCGACGATGTCGGGGCGGGTCGCCAGGAACTGGCCGAACTTCACGTAGGACGGCCCGAGCCGCGTCAGCGCATTGGAGAGCCGCGTCGCCCCGTCGCCGGCCTGCGGGCGCTCCAGGAGCCGCGCCACTCGCAGGGCGAACCGGCCCGAGGGCGGCAGGGCGCTCGGGTCGATGAGGGCCAGCGCCCCCTCCCGGGCAAGAACGAAGCCCGCGCGCAGGTTGCGGGCGAGGTGAACGAGGCTGCCGATCACGCCTAGATCTTCCAGCCGGAATGGATGGCGACGATGCCCCCCGTGAGGGAGCGGTGCGTCACGCGCCGGAAGCCCGCCTCCTCGATCATCCGGGCGAACGCCGCGGGCGGCGGAAAGCGGCGGATCGACTCGACGAGGTACCGGTAGGATTCCGCATCCCCCGTCACCATTTGCCCGAGCCTCGGGATCACGTTGAACGAATAGGCGTCGTAGATCCGGTCCAGCACCGGCACGTCCACCTTGGAGAATTCGAGGCAGAGGAAACGCCCGCCGACTTTCAGCACCCGGTGCGCCTCGCATAGCGCCCGGTCGATGCGCGGCACGTTGCGGATGCCGAAGGCGATCGTGTAGGAATCGAAGGTCTTGGGCCCGAAGGGCAGCTCTTCCGCATTGGCCTCCACGAAATCGATGCGGCCGTCATAGGTCCGGCCCGCGCGCTCCTCGCCCACCCTCAGCATCTCGCCGTTGATGTCGAGCACGGTCACATGGGTCTGCGGCCCGCCCCCGTCGAGGATGCGGAAGGCCACGTCGCCGGTGCCCCCGGCCACGTCCAGGTGCCGGTAGGCCCGCTCCCGGGGCGGACGCAGGGCGGACACGAGGGCCTCCTTCCAGAGCCGGTGGAGGCCGGCGGACATGAGGTCGTTCATGAGGTCGTACCGGCCCGCCACCGAGCGGAAGACCTCGTTGACGCGACCCTGCTTCTCGCCCAGGGGCACGGACTGGAACCCGAAATGGGTCTTGTCGTCGGACATGGCCTTGAAAAACCTCTCGTCACCTGTTGTGGCGATCCATAGCGGAAGCGGGGCCCCATGGCTATGTAAGAGGGCCTTGAGAACCAAGAGATGGTTGATGCCTGAACTGCCCGAAGTCGAAACCGTGCGCCGGGGCCTGGAGCCCGCCATGGTGGGGGCCCGCTTCACCCGGGTGGTGCAGCGCCGGCCCGACCTGCGCTTCCCCTTTCCCGAACGGTTCTCAGAGCGCCTGGAGGGACAGGAGGTCACGGGCTTGGGCCGGCGGGCCAAGTACCTGCTGGCCGACCTGTCCTCCGGCGAGGTGCTGATCATGCATCTGGGCATGTCCGGCCGCTTCCTGGTGGCGGAGGGCGGGACGAGCCGGATGCCGGGGGAGTTCCACCACGCGCACGGGGGGTTGAGCGCCCACGACCATGTGGTGTTCGAGCTCTCCAACGGGGCGAGCGTGACCTACAACGACGCTCGGCGCTTCGGCTTCATGGACCTGGTGCCGAGATCCGGGATCGAGACCTGCGGGCATTTCGCCGGGATGGGCATCGAGCCCCTCGGCAACGAGCTCTCGGGCGAGGCCATCGCCCGCCTGTTTGCGGGCAGGCGCACGCCCCTCAAGGCCGCCCTCCTCGACCAGGGCCTCATCGCAGGGCTCGGCAACATCTATGTGTGCGAGGCCCTGTTCCGGACAGGCTTGCACCCGCAGGCCCCCGCGGGCTCCCTCGCCACCGGACCGGGGCAGCCCACGGAGGCGGCCCATCGGCTTGCGGCGGTGATCCGGGAGGTCCTGTCCGAGGCGGTCGAGGCCGGCGGCTCCACCCTGCGCGACCATGCCCGGGTGGACGGGTCCCTGGGGTATTTCCAGCACTCCTTCCGGGTCTACGACCGGGAGGGCGAGGCCTGCGTGACCCCCGGCTGCACCGGCGCGGTGGCCCGGCTGGTCCAGTCCGGCCGCTCCACCTTCTACTGCCCGGAATGCCAGAAGCAGGGCTAGGCCGACCCTGTGAACATCTTCCGGGGCGACAGGCGGGCCCGAGAGGCGTAGACTCCGGCCCAATCTGCAGGCGGCGATCTCGCCATGCTGGCGGCTCCATGGGGGCGGGGGCGCTGCACGGCCAGGGATTCGCTGCCGCTTGAACGCAGGTTCAGGAGGAAACCGCCATGGCCAGACCCGATACCGCCGCCCCCGCCCATCTCGGCCCGGTCCCGGACCAGCCTGCGATCCGCCGGATCGGGGTCTCCGACCTCAAGGAAGCCCTGCGGGAAGGCTTCGCGGATTTCTGGGCGACGCCCACGCACCTGGTGTTCCTGGGAGTGCTCTATCCGCTGCTCGGCATCTTCTTCGCGGGCGTGATGTTCGGCTACAACATGCTGCCGCTGCTGTTTCCGCTCATGTCGGGCTTCGCCCTCGTGGGACCGCTCGCCGCCATCGGCCTCTACGAGGTCAGCCGCCGGCGCGAGAACGGGATGGAGATTTCCTGGAACAGCATGGCCGAGATCCTCCGGTCGCCGTCCATCGGCTCCATCGCGGCCCTCGGCCTTCTCCTGCTGGTGATCTTCATCGCCTGGCTGCTGACCGCCCAGGCCCTCTACCAGAGCCTGTTCGGCTGGCACGCCCCCGAGTCCATGGGCGAGTTCGTGCGCGAGGTCTTCACCACCCGCAACGGCTGGTGGCTGATCGTCGCGGGCAACGCCCTCGGCTTCCTCTTCAGCGCGTTCGTCTTCTGCATCAGCGTGGTGTCGTTCCCCCTGCTGCTCGACCGCGACGTGGGCGCCATTCCCGCCGTGCTCACGTCGCTCCGCGCCGTGGCGGCCAATCCGGGACCCCTGATGCTGTGGGCCGTGATCGTCGCGGCCGCCCTGGTGGTCGGCTTCATCCCGCTCTTCATCGGCCTGGCTGTCGTGCTGCCCGTCCTGGGCCACGCCACCTGGCATCTCTACCGCAGGCTCGTGGAGGCCTGAGCCAGGGGCTTTTCGGCCTTGCGGATTTGATCTTGCCGAGGTTGGCCGCCTCCCTTAACCCAGAGGGACGAACGGAGGAGGCGGCGCCATGGCTTATGAAACCATTCTCGTGGAGACCCGGGGCAAGGTGGGGCTCATCACCCTCAACCGGCCCCAGGCCCTGAACGCCCTCAACTCCCGGCTCCTCGCCGAGGTGAACCAGGCGCTCGACGCCTTCGAGGCGGACGCCGACGTGGGCTGCATCGTGGTCACCGGCTCGGAGAAGGCCTTTGCCGCCGGGGCCGACATCAAGGAGATGGCGGGCCTCTCCTATCCGCAGATCTATCTCGACAACCAGTTCTCCGGCTGGGAGCGGGTGGCCGGACGGCGCAAGCCCATGATCGCGGCGGTGGCGGGCTTCGCCCTGGGCGGCGGCTGCGAATTCGCCATGATGTGCGATTTCATCATCGCGGCCGACAACGCCAAGTTCGGCCAGCCGGAGATCAAGCTCGGGGTGATGCCCGGCATGGGCGGCACCCAGCGGCTCACCCGGCTCGTGGGCCGGGCCAAGGCCATGGAGATGTGCCTGACGGGCCGCATGATGGGAGCCGAGGAAGCCGAGCGCGCCGGGCTCGTGGCCCGGGTGGTGCCGGCGGCCGAGCTCCTCGACGACGCCCTCAGGACCGCCGAGACCATCGCGTCCATGTCGCTTCCCGTCGCCATGATGACCAAGGAGACCGTCAACCGGGCCGACGAGGTGTCGCTCGCGGAAGGCATCCGCTTCGAGCGGCGCGTCTTCCACGCCATGTTCGCCACCGCCGACCAGAAGGAGGGCATGGCCGCCTTCGTGGAGAAGCGCCCGCCCCGGTTCGAAAACCGCTGATCCGTGGGCGACATCGGCATCGACGCCATCGCGGCCCTGGCCGCGGTGTCCTTTCTGGCGGGTTTCGTGGATTCGATCGCGGGAGGCGGCGGGCTTCTGACGGTGCCGGCCCTGCTGCTCGCCGGCCTCGACCCGGCCCAGGCCATCGCCACCAACAAGGTGCCGGGCTCCGTGGGCGCCGCCTCCGCCGCCTACACCTTCGCCCGGAAGGGGCTGATCGAGTGGCGCCGCGCCTGGGGCTTCACCCTGGTGGCCTTCGCCAGCAGCATCGCCGGGGCGCTCTGCGTCCGGTTCCTGCCCCGCCCGGTTCTCGACGGGCTGATCCCGCTGCTGCTGGTGGCCATCGCCCTCTACTTCGCCCTGTCGCGCAAGGTGAAGGACGAGGACGCCCATGCCCGGCTCTCGGGGCTGGCCTTCGGCCTGACCGCGCCGGTGGCCATCGGCTTCTACGACGGCATCTTCGGCCCGGGCGCGGGCTCCTTCTACATGCTCGCCTTCGTGACGCTCCTGGGCTACGGGGTGGTGCGGGCCACCGCCCACACGAAGGTGGTGAACTTCGCCAGCAATTTCGGCAGCCTCCTGCTTTATGCGGCCACGGGAGCGGTGGTCTGGCCTCTCGGGCTCGCCATGGCCGGAGCCGCCCTGCTGGGCGCGCAGGCCGGATCGCGGCTCGCCCTGCGCCTGGGCAGCCGGATCGTCCGGCCGCTCCTGGTCCTGGTGTCGGGCCTGATGGCGCTCAGGCTTCTCCTCGATCCGGCCAATCCCTGGCGCCGGGCCGCGCAGGAGGCGCTGGCGGCGTTTTTTTGACGCGCGCCGGCCGCCTTGCGTTGACGTTGGCGCTTCTCGCGTCTATAAGCCGCCACACACGAGCCCGCGCGTCCCGCGGGCTCTTCGGTTTCCATGCAATCAACCGATCGCTGCCGCAGCTCCGACCAGGAGCCTGCCGCGTCGGATATGAAAGAACGAGGACAGGCCATGGCCAACACCGTGTCCGCCAAGAAGATGACCCGCAAGATCGCGAAGCGCACCGAGATCAATCGGTCGCGCCGCAGCCGCATGCGGACCTTCATTCGCAAGGTGGAGGAGGCGATCGCCTCCGGCAATCAGACCGAGGCCGCGGCCGCCCTGCGCGCCGCCGAGCCCGAGATGATGCGCGCAGCCCAGAAGGGCATCGTGCACAAGAACACCGCCTCGCGGAAGGTTTCGCGCCTGGCGACCCGCATCAAGACCCTGAGCGCCTAGACGACAGCCGCTCCCGCAGGGCTCCAGACCCGTGAGATCAGAACCCGGCCGAGAGGCCGGGTTTTTCGTCTTTGGAGGCATGAGCCCTGTCCCTTTTTATCCACATAAGCCCTTGACTGAGAATCAGAATCACGGGGTGGCCCACAGCGGAGCCGGGTTTTAAATCGCACACAAAAGCTCAAGCTTGCTCAAGAGCTTAGCAGGCAAAGCTTCGCGAAGCATCGGAATCACATGGCGAGTCGAGGCGAATCGACCCTGAATCAAGGTTGCGGGAAAACCTTTTTTTCAGGCTGCGGACAGGCTGTGGCGGAACAGTGAATCAGTTGAAGAGTCAGGGCTTTATCGCCGCACCCTAAAAGCTGTGGACGAGATTGTGGACCCGCCAGACCCCTGGCGGCGGGATCGGCGTTGCCTCCGGTCTGTTGCACCCCCCCACCCCCCTGTGTAAGGTCAAACCACTTCGACGGCTCGCCGCGAAGTCATTGACGAAAGTCTCAAGGTATAGATCTCAGAGATGGGGATAAGCCGTTGTTTCACTCGATCAGGAAGCAAGCGAAAACTCGTCCCTTACCCAGGTGTAAACTTGATAGATCTTAGGTGAATGCCGACGATAAGACGGTATTCCGTCACCTCGACTTCATTAAAAAACAATAAACTTCAGTAAAATCGGGGGCGCCACGTTTTGGACAACCTGTAAGGCCGCTGAGCCTTGGTGTTCGAAACGGGTTGTGGCGTAGGGATTCCGGTTCTCGAACGGGATCTCGGGGAGGGGATATTGATGTACCACAGCGAAGATCATCGCACCTATGCGGCTTCGAACGAGAGCGGCAGGGAAGTTCCGGGAGAACAACCGGCTCTGGAGGTTTGGGGGCGCGTGAAGCGCCGACTGCGGGCCGAACTGGGCGAGGACATCTTCGCCAGCTGGTTCGGCCGCCTCGAGCTGGATTCGGTGATCGAAGGCTGCGCGTACCTGACCGTTCCCACCCGCTTCCTGAAAAGCTGGATCGAGTCCCATTACGCCGACCGGGTTCTTGCGGTCTACCGCTCCGAGGCGGGGGACGTGGAGCGCGTCTCCATCGGGGTTCGCAACACCTTGAGCCGGGACGCCGCCCCCCAGCGGCGCGCGAGCGAAGCCCCCCGGCCCAGCATGGCCATGCCCGCCGCTCCGGCAAGCCCGGCGGGAGAGTTCAAGATTCCGGCCGGCGCCCTGCCGCCGGAGGAGCGCGGCGAGGGCTCGGAGCTCGGCGGCGCGCCCCTCGACCCGCGCCTCACCTTCGACAGCTTCATCGTCGGCCGCTCCAATGCCCTGGCCCATGCGGCGGCGGACCGGGTCGCCCATACCCAGAACGGGCAGGCCATCTACAACCCGCTCTATCTCCATGCGGGGGTGGGCCTGGGCAAGACCCACCTCCTCCACGCCATCGGGCACGAGATGCGCTCGCAGGGGCGCCGGGTGATCTATCTCACGGCCGACCGCTTCATGTACGGCTTCGTGGCCTCCCTGAAGGCCCAGACGTCGCTGGCCTTCAAGGAGCGCCTGCGCGGGATCGACCTGCTCATCATCGACGACGTGCAGTTCATCCAGGGCAAGCAGATCCAGCAGGAGTTCGGCCACACCCTCAACGCCCTCATCGATGCGGGCCGCCAGGTGGTAATCGCGGCGGACCGTCCGCCGTCGGATCTGGAGAGCCTGGACGAGCGGGTGCGCTCGCGCCTCGCCGGCGGCCTCGTGGTCGAGGTCGGCGCCCTGGACGAGGCCCTGCGCGCCTCGATCCTCACCACCCGGATCGACGCCCTGAAGGCCATCCATCCGAGCTTCGAGGTGAGCCCCGCCGTGATCGCCTACGTGGCCCGCGCCATCACGGCCAATGGACGCGATCTCGAAGGCGCGGTGAACCGCCTCCTGGCCCATGCGACGCTCACCGGCTCCGGCATCAGCGTCGAGACCGCCGAGACGGCGATCCGGGACCTGGTGCGCAACCGCGAGCCCAAGCGGGTCAAGATCGAGGACATCCAGAAGCTGGTGGCCTCGCGCTACAACGTGTCCCGCTCCGACATCCTGTCCGAGCGCCGCACCGCCGCCGTGGTGCGCCCGCGCCAGATCGCCATGTACCTGTCCAAGGTGCTCACCCTGCGCTCCCTGCCGGAGATCGGCCGCCGCTTCGGCGGGCGCGACCACACCACGGTGCTTCACGCGGTGCGCAAGATCGAGAAGGCCATCGGCGAGGACAACGCGCTCTCCGACGAGGTCGAGCTTCTCAAGCGCATGCTGCAGGAATAACCGCTCCCGGCAGGGGCGGATGCCGGGGAAAGGGCCCCCCGGCCTTGCTTTCTCGGGCAAGTGCCGCCAATCTTGGCGGCCCTGCCTGCCCCGCCCGGCCGTTCCTGCCGTGGGGCAGGCCAAAAACTCCAGAGAAAAACGGAATTCCAGGGAAAAACGGGATTCCAACGAAAACGGATGCTGGGTTATGAGAGTTACTGTTGAGCGCGCCGCTCTTCTGAAGGCGCTCGGGCATGTGCACCGCGTCGTCGAGCGCCGCAACACCATTCCGATCCTGTCCAATGTCCTCCTGCGCGCGGAGGAAGGCTCGCTGCGCCTGAAGGCCACGGACCTCGACATCGAGGTGACGGAAACCATCTCGGCCGACATCACGGAAGGCGGCTCCACCACCGTTCCGGCCTATGTGATCTACGACATCGTGCGCAAGTTGTCGGAGGGCGCGCAGGTCTCCCTCGAAATGGCCGGCGACGCGGGCCAGGTGCAGATCCGCTCCGGCCGCTCGCGCTTCATGCTGCAGGCTCTCCCTGAGAGCGATTTCCCCGATCTCGCCGCCGGCGACCTGCCCCATCGCTTCACGCTTCCCGCCGCCGACCTCAAGCGCCTCATCGAGAAGACGCAGTTCGCGATCTCCACCGAGGAGACGCGCTATTATCTCAACGGCATCTATCTCCACACCCTCGAGGCGGGCGGGTCCACCGTGATGCGCGCGGTGGCCACCGACGGCCATCGCCTCGCCCGGGTCGAGATCCCGGCCCCCAGGGGCTCGGAGGGGATGCCCGGCGTGATCATTCCGCGCAAGGCCGTGGCCGAGATCGTCAAGCTCGTGGAGGACGGGTCCGAGAGCATCACCATCGAGCTCTCCTCCGCCAAGGTGCGCATGACCTTCGACGGGGTGGTGCTCACCTCCAAGCTCATCGACGGCAGCTTCCCCGACTACCAGCGGGTCATCCCGGCCGGGAACGACAAGATCCTGGTGGTGGAGCGCGCCGATTTCGCCAAGGCGGTGGACCGGGTCTCCACCATCTCGTCCGAGCGCGGCCGCGCGGTCAAACTGGCCATCGGCGAGGGCCGCCTGATGCTGTCCGTCAACAACCCGGACTCGGGGAGCGCCACGGAGGAGATCGAGGTCGACTACGACGCGGCTCCCCTCGACATCGGCTTCAACGCCCGCTACCTCCTGGACATCACCGCCCAGCTCGACGGGGACACCGCCCTGTTCAAGCTCGCCGATCCCGGCTCGCCCACCATCGTCCAGGACCGGGAGGGCGCCACCGCCCTCTACGTGCTGATGCCCATGCGGGTGTAAGAGAAGCGCTCCAGGCGGGCCCTGCGCCCGAGGCTGAAAGGTCCGCCCGGATCTTCTGGTCCCTCTCCGATGCCTGCAGCGGCCTTCCGCGCGCCCTCGGCGAAGC
>DATHAU010000037.1:0-7502 GCA_035296545.1 Microvirga sp. | reverse complement strand
ATCCGGCAGGTCTGGAGACTGCTGAAGCGCCGCCGCTGACGGAGCGCCGCCGCCCCATGCCTGCGCGAGAGTCTCAGGCCCCTGCGGGTGAGCGGCGGGAGGCCAAGACGGTCTTAACCATTACCGGAGTACGAAGCTGCTACGGATGTTTTGCCCCTACAGGGAATCTGGCACCTTCACAGCGCCCCGGTCGTCTGCGGGCGCTTTCTTTTTGGGGCGTCGCCGGCGTTCCTGGTCACGGCTCGATCGGGGCTCCGGCAAGCCTGGATGGTGTTGGGCCTCAAGACCCTGTCAGCCTCGGGCCGGCGATCAGGCCGCCAGGTCGGATGGGGCGCTTGTCCGCCGCCCCGTCACGGTAGCCTGGAACAGGTAGAAGCCATTGAAGCGGACGCCCGCGGCTGCGGCCCTGGGGTGGAAGCCCGGCGGACGGGCATCGGGTGCGCGGAGGGGACGTTCATAGGTCCATTGCTCCCACTGCAGGAAGCCCGGCAGGGGACGATCCTCCGGCACCGCGCACAGGAGGTCTGGCTGCTGCCTGTTCCGGAACAGATTGTACGCGCAGTCCTGGAGCTCCAGATCGGCCGGAGGCACGCTATAGGCCAGATTCATGGTATCCCCCACCGCTGCCGCGCGTCGTTCGTTCACGGCGCCCGAGGGAGCATGTACCGTTGCGGGGGCGGATTCGAAAGGTCCCTTACGGGGTAATCTCGCCGTCGGATCCAGGGGACGCAGCGCCCGCTTCCGACCCTGCCGGGCAAGGGGAAGCCCCGCGGCTTTCGGGAACCCTCGTCGGCGAAGCGGCTTCCTTATGGAAACCTATGGCGGAGCATGCCTCATGTCCGATACCCCCAAGCCGGATGCCCCCTTCCCGCCCCTGTCGGATCTGCCGCCCCTCGATCCGCTGCCGGACGATCCGCAGCCCTCCGACCGGCCGGGAAGCGACGCGCCCGAGGGGGAGCCTCCGACCATTCCCGAGGACGTGCCCTTCATCATCCCGCCGGGAACCCAGTAGCCGCGCAGGCCTTCAATGAGGTTGTTGGGTGAGCTGAAGAGCTTCGAGGAAAGGAAACTCCAGCACGATCTCACCCGCATCATCCTTGACCTCGATGTGGGACGAGGCCCAGTTCACCGACCGCTCGAACTCGGTGTTCATCAGGTTGCGGGCCATGGCCTTCGCGACCTCCCAGGCCTGATCGGCGTCGCGGAGCCGTTGCCCCTCCGGATCGCCGAGGATGTCGTCGCCGATATGCACGTTGAAGAAATAGAGTGACACAGCTTGCCCCTGGCAATGGTAGCGCTAAGGCTCAATCGGACTGCACGTCATGGGTTCCGGCCTCCGGCGATTTTCCAGGAGGCATGACCCTCTTCAATCGGGGATGCCGCCCATGGCGTCCGGAGCACATGTGCTGTGCCGCACAGCAGGGATCGCACGAGCCGCTAGGGTGAGGGCTGAAGGTTCTTCCTCCCTGGCCTTCCAACTGGCCCCGTCGGTCGAGCAATCCCGGTGGGGCCTTTTCGTGTCGGCATGGGTTACAGGGTAGCCCGCAGGATCAAGCGAGCCGAAAGCAGCACAAGGGCGCCTCCGCCGCCTGAACCTCACCGGCAGGTAAGTGTTGCCCATGAGGAACTGTCGCAGGTGCTCCCATGAATCTGATCTGGACCGCTGTCATCGGCCTGATTGCCGGCGTGATCGCCCGGCTCGTCGCGCCGGGGCGAAAGGGCCCGTTCGGTTTTCTCCTGACTGCGCTTCTCGGCATCATGGGCGCTTTCGGGGCGGCGTATCTCGGCCAGGAGGCAGGATGGTTCAGCGCCGATGACGGGACCGCGCTGGTGATCGCGGCGTTCGGAGCGGTGCTTGTGCTGTTGATCTGGGCCACCCTGTTCAGGAGCCGGCGCCCCACGTCCTCGATCTAGCGGGAGAATCACCGCGGTCTCGGCAGAGTCCGTGCCGTCGGCGCTCCGGCGCCCTAGATTGACGTCAGCCCCCATCGAAGGACGATGCCAAAGGACGACACTATGAGCTGGAACCCCTGCCCCGATCCCGTTCCCGGAGACCGCGCAGGCGCGGAGGCGATCGAGATGCTGATCGTGCCCCGGGCCGTGGATCTGGGCGAGATGGAGGTTCGCCGCGCCCTCCCGTCGGTCAAGCGCCAGATGGTCGGGCCTTTCATCTTCTTTGACCAGATGGGCCCGGCCGAGTTCCTCACGGACCAGGGCATCGACGTGCGTCCCCATCCGCACATCAATCTCGCCACGGTCACCTATCTGTTCGAAGGCGAGATCCTGCACAGGGACAGTCTCGGCACCGAGAAGTCCATCGAGCCGGGGGCCGTCAACTGGATGCGGGCGGGCCGCGGCATCGTCCATTCCGAACGCACGAGCCCCGAGCGCAAGCGCAGCGGCCAGCGCCTGTTCGGAATCCAGACCTGGATGGCGCTGCCGGAGGAGCAGGAGGAGAGCGACCCCGCCTTCGTCCACCACGGCTCGGGCGAACTGCCGACCGTGGAGGC
Source organism: Microvirga sp. (assembly GCA_035296545.1). Lineage (GTDB taxonomy): Bacteria > Pseudomonadota > Alphaproteobacteria > Rhizobiales > Beijerinckiaceae > Microvirga. Next base: position 4,992 of record DATHAU010000037.1, on the reverse strand, counting down.
GGACGGGATCACGGCGCGGCTGATCGCAGGCGAGGCGTTCGGCGCGCGCTCGCCCCTGCGGACCCCCTCCGAGACCCTCTATGCGGACATGCGCCTTGCCGCAGGGGCGCGGCTGCCGATCGAGCCTACGTACGAGGAGCGCGCGCTCTACACGATCGCGGGGGAGATCGAGGTGGCGGGCGATGCGTTCGGACCGGGGCAGCTCCTGGTGCTCAGGCCCGGCGATCCCATCCTGGTGCGGGCGCGGACCGACGCGCGGTTCATGCTCTTCGGCGGAGCGCCGATGGGCGGACCACGCTACATCTGGTAGAACTTCGTCTCCTCGCGGCCGGAGCGGATCGAGCAGGCCAAGGAGGAATGGGCCCAGGGGCGCTTCGATACGGTGCCCGGCGATGTGGAGGAGTTCATCCCTCTGCCCGAAACGCGGGACAAGCCCCGGCGCGCCACCGGCGGCGTTTTCTATCCCTGACCCGGGCTCCCCGCGGGAGGCAGGGGCGCTGCCGGATTCCAGGCCGTGCGCGACAGGGCTCGCACGGCCGACAGGCTCTGCGGACCGGGGGCCGGATCGTCGCTCGGGATCAACGGAGGATGACCCAACCCACCAGCGTCAAGGGTCCAACCACTCCCAACGCAAAGGATATCATATGCTGTGCCATGAGGATTTTCCTTCAATGATCCTTCATCGCATGGGCCGATCCTGGCTTCTGTGATCGAGCGCACATAGTCCTGAGCGTGAAGCGGTGGCCCCTGACCGGCGGGCCCAAGGGGAATGCGAACGGACCGGCGCCCGCGTGGCGATCCGTTCAGCGGCCTTCCTGAATCCATGCCGGCTCCAGGAGATGGTCCAGCCGCTCGATCCTGATGGCGACGCTGAGGGCGAGCACCTGCCGGTGCTTTTCGTCCCTGACCTGAATCCTGACTTCGCGAACGCGCGGCAGCCAATCCCGTCCGAGCTGGATCAGGGCCTGCGTCGCCTCGCGCTCGGCGGCATCCAGGCTGTCGAGTTCGAAGCCCTCCTCGTCGGGAATGAATGTCGGTCCCGCCGTGACGTCGAAGTAGAAGCGCGGCACGACACCCCTCCCCTCGTCGGGCTTGCCTGTCGATGATGAAAAGGCGGCCTGGCGGCTCCACGACGAGAGCCGCCGGGCCGGGCGGTGGGCGATGCCTGGAGCAACCATCATCCGTAGCCCCGGACAGATTAGCCTGCCGCCTTGGCGGCGCGTCGGCCAAAGGGAAGTAGAGGCGCGCTCATCCGGCGAAGCTGGAGCCCTAAAGAGCCATGCGGAAATTTTATATCGAAACCCGGCAGCGCCGCGGAGCCCAGGGTCTCGCATGACGGGTTTCCTCTGCCGCGAGCGGCATTCTTGGAAATTACGAGTGGGTTTTCTCCCAAGCATGGCGATAGCCCTTGTGCTTTACCGCACGGAAGGGAAGATCGGTCAGCCTCAAAGAAGCGACAAGCTCAGCGAAGGCGGCTGAGGCTATTTGAAGGAGGATCGAAGATGAAGGCATCGACACTGAGTTTCAGGCTGGCCGTTCTGTTCGTCATCGTCGGCATGGGCATGGGGATCGGAATGGCTGCATCCCAGGACCATTCGATCATGCCGGCCCATGCCCACCTGAACCTGCTCGGGTGGGTGTCCCTGTTCCTGTTCGGCATCTACTACGAGCGCCGTCCGGCCCTCGACGCAAGCCGGCTGGCTCTGGTTCAGGTGGGTCTGTGGTCGGTGGGCACGGTGATCCTGACGATCGCGGTCGCGGCCATTCATCTCGGCTCCACCGCCGCGGATCCGGTCGCCGGCCTTGCATCGCTTCTCGTGCTCGCCGCCATGCTGCTGTTCGGATACTTCGTGTTCCGCCCGGCCTCAACCATGGCGCCGACCCCGATCGCAGGCATGACGCCCGCCGAGTGACCGCATGGAGGTGGAGCCCTGCGTGATCCGCCTTCATGCCCAGGTACACTTCCCGTCGGAAGGATGGAGATCGATGAACAACGGCTCGGAAGGCGCACTCGTCAGGCGAGTGGGAGAAGGACTCGACAATCGTACCTTCGATCTGGCGCGGACGTTTCTCGTCCAATCCGGCGAGTCCGGAGGCAGCATGTCCCATTGGATCGAGAATGTCCCGGCCGCGGCGGGCCCGCCCATGCATGTGCATCACCGGGAGCAGGAGATGTTCCGCATCCTGTCCGGCCGGTTCCGGTTCTGGTGCGCGGGCGAGGCTCTGGACCTGAGCGACGGCGACACGATCCTGATCCCCAGGGGCGCCCATCACACCTTCAGGAACATCGGCGCGAGCGAAGGCCAGCTTCTCATCACGATGACCCCGGGCGGAGCGGAAGGGTTCTTCATCGAGGTGGAAAGGCAGGCCCTTCACCCGTCGCGGGATATGCCCCGGATCGTGGAGATCGCAGCGCGCTACGACATCGAATTCGTCGGGCCGCCTCCGGAATGAGGTCCGCGCCTGCCTTCTGCAAACAAAAGGCCCCATTCCGGGGCCTTTTCCATTCGGAGCGCGGGCGTCCTAGTCGAACAGTTCTTCGAGGAAGGATTTCTTCCGCTTGGGATGCCGATGCTGCTGGCCGTGGCCATAGGGCTGATGGTAGCCCTGATCGTATTGCGGCTGGGTGAAGGAGGGCTGCTGCACCGGAGCGGCTGCGGGCGCTTCCTGGGCGCTGCGCTCGATGATCTTGTCGAGTTCGCCCCTGTCGAGCCAGACGCCACGGCATTGGGGGCAATAATCGATCTCGACGCCCTGCCGCTCGCTCATGACGAGCGAAACGCGACAGACGGGGCATGGCATACCGGCGGCGCTGGTCACAGGCGGACCTCCTCGGGCTTAGTTAGCATGGGTTCAACACATCCGGGCTCCCAGCGGGTCTGGCGCTGGCGGCCCGGCGCTCTCGATGCGGTCCGACATCACGGGCCGCATCGGTTACATGGGAGCGCCGGAAGCGGCCTTCAAGCCTGGCCGCAACCATGCCGCTCGGGGCCTCCCGCTTCGACACGTCCCTGCACCTGTTGCCGATGCGGTGAAATATCGTGGGGACAGAATACGTGAGCCCTCCGAAGGGTAACTGAATCGAAACGCTGCGTAAGCTAACTCTAGGTTCCGTTGTTCCGCATCAAATTCTGCTTCGGGTGTTCGGCCATGGCGAAGAACTACGACAAACCAATTCAGACCGGCGGAGGCCTGGTTGGCGGAGGTCTCGTGCGTGGCGCCTTCGGGGGCGGAGGTCTGGTCCGCGGAGACTTCGGAGGCCGGGGCCTGACAGGCGCAGTCCCCACGGGCGGCCTGCGAGGCGCAAGACTGGCTGAAACCCTCGACGCCATGGCGACGGGCCATCTGGATAAGGACTTCTCGCAGGTGAAGCCCTCCATCGACCGCCTGGCGAAAGCCGATCCCAAGGACGTTCAGGAGGTCGCGGCCTCCCAGCTTCAGCTGATGACGGGCTATCACAAGTTCGTCGTGTCCCAGGCGAGCCGATGCTTCTTCTGGGGTCTCGCCGGGATGGGGATCGGCCTCGTCTTCTTCGTCCTCGCCGCCCTTTACGGCTTCGCAACCGGCGATGCGGCGGCGGCGATGGTGCCGGCCCTCTGCGGGTCCGTGATTGCCGCGGTGGCGGGCCTGTTGTTCCATGTCTACGGCCGCACGGCGGCGGAGCTGAGCGGCTTCCAGGACAGGCTCGACCTGATGCAGCGGCACCTTCTGGCCAACAGCGTCTGCGAGAGCCTGGACGGCGACAAGAGAGAGCAGACGCGCGCCGACATCGCGCGAAAGATCGCCAACATCCAGAGCCCATCCTTTCTCGCCACCCCGGCGCAGCCATCCTCAGAGAGCCGATAGGCCTCTTGGACATAGCGACGGGGCCGCGCTCAGGAGCGGCCGCGGGAGAGCAAACCCAAGCTTGGCAAGACCGGGGGCGCTCGCAAAAGCAGCGTTGAATGCTCAAGGACAATGACGCGCTCGAGGGGGTTCGAATCTCTGGCCCCAGCTTTATTGTTCGCTGCCCCGGCGGTGACGATGACCGGGACCACTCGCCCAGGACCTGAAGCTCCGTCGTTCGATCATATCGGTCTGCTCAGGTTGAACATCGTAGCCTAGCTGAGCGTTGACGCCTGTCTTGCAAGGAAGATGCCATGCTGAGCGGCTATCGCGTGCTGATCGTCGAGGACGAGGCGATTATCGCCCAGGACCTCAGCGATGCCATCAGTGAGGCCGAAGGGGAGGTTGTGGGCCCCTGTTCCGGCGCCCGGGAGGCTAGGGCCATTCTGAAGACTGACACCCGCATTACTGCAGCAGTGCTGGATGTGAACGTCAGGGACGGTACCGTCACGCCCGTTCTGGAGGCCCTTCGAGCACAGCGAATCCCAACCCTGATCTACACGGGGGGACAAGTGCCAGAGGATGTTCGGCGCAGGCATCCGGACCTGGTGGTCCTGTCGAAGCCCGTAAGGCCTGCCCGGCTGATTGCGGAACTGCGACGGTTGGGCGGAGGGCTGGCTGCGAAGTAGAAGGGCGGTCTGAAACTGAGGAGTTCGCGGACGGCTCTCTCACGCCTCGCCGGCACGGCTGACCTTTGTGCCCGGCAGGTGAGCGGCAGCCGATGGCGGCGCACGAAGCCGCTTCAGGTTCTGTCCTTACAGACAATCCGGCCATTTCAGAGCGCCCCAGCTTTCCGCGGGCGCTTTTTCATTAGGCATGCCCAGGGCGGAACGGGTGGACCCTGATTTCCTCCTCGAACCCGATGTCGGGAACACATTGCTTAATGCCAAGTTTAACCTTCATATCTCTTCCGGGGTATTATCTAATCATTAGGTGTTAGACTGTGCGGTCTAACGCTTGATTAATTGTGGTGTTTGATCGCATAAATAATGACCATTTTGTGATTTCGATTTTGGAGCAAGTATAATGTCTGAAGTTTTTAAATACACGATCGTTAAAGATGCTGAAAACGCCAGCGTGACGCCTGTCAACTCTCAAAAGACAGAG
>DATHAU010000036.1:0-4246 GCA_035296545.1 Microvirga sp. | reverse complement strand
CTCGCATGGGCGCACGGCCGGGGCATGGAGCTGACCCTCATCGAGGTCATGCCCTTGGGCGAGATCGACGGGCAGCGCATCGACCAGTTCCTGCCCCTGTCCGCCGTGCGGGCGCGCCTCGAGGCCCGATACACCCTGGAGGACCTGCCGGACCGCACGGGCGGTCCCGCCCGCTACGTGCGGGTGCGGGAGACCGGGGGCAGGCTCGGCTTCATCACGCCCATGACCCATAATTTCTGCGAAAGCTGCAACCGGGTGCGGCTGACCTGCACCGGACAGCTCTTCATGTGCCTCGGCCAGGAGGACGCCGCCGACCTGCGCACGCCGGTCCGGGCCTCCGGGACCGACGATCTTCTCGATCGCGCCATCGTGGACGCCATCGCTCGCAAGCCCAAGGGGCACGACTTCATCATCGACCGGAGCCATGCGCGGCCCGCCGTCAGCCGCCACATGAGCATGACGGGCGGTTGAGGTGTCCGTCGGTCCTGCGGCATCGTATCCCGAGACCTTCCGTCGATTGACGGCCCGGCGCTTTCAAGGAATATCAGCCTCGACCATTCAGGCTGAACAACCGTGACCGGACCGATCCTCGGGCGACTGGCAATCCTCGCAAGCCTTGTCTTGGGGCTCGGATCGGCCTTGGCCGCGGCCCAGGAAGCCCCGCCGGCGCAAAGGCCGGTCATTCGGGTTGCCATCGAGGGAGCCTACCCGCCCTTCAACTTCATCGACCAGAACAACGAGCTGCAGGGCTTCGAGGTGGAACTCCTCAAGCGCCTCTGCGAGGTGATGGCGGCCGAGTGCGTGCTCGTGCAGCACGAATGGGACGGCATCATCAAGGGCCTGCTGAACCGCGAATACGATGCGATCATGTCCTCCCTGGAGATCACGGAGCGGCGACAGAGGCGGATCGCGTTCTCCGATCCCTACTACCGGATCCCGGCGGTGTTCATCGGCTCCAAGGAAACCCCGCCCGGCGAGGTGTCGCCCTCGGCCATGGCCGGCAAGACCATCGGCACCACCGACCGCAGCGACCATGAGGCCTATCTCAAGGAGTTCTACAAGGATTCCGAAATCGTCCTCTACGCCAAGCCTGACGAGGCCCATCTCGACCTGCTGGTCGGGCGGCTGGACGCGGTGTTCGGGGACGAGCTCCTGCTGTCGAAGTTCCTGGGAAGCCGGGAAGGCGCGTGCTGCCACATCATCGGCGACGCCCCGGCCGACCCGGTCTACCGGCGGGAATCCTACGGCATCGGCCTGCGCAAGGAGGACGAGGCCCTGCGCGCCCGGTTCAACGGCGCCATCGCGACGGTCAAGGGCGACGGAACCTACGACCGGATCCAGGCCAAATATTTTTCCTTCGACATCAAGTAGAGACGTTTGACCCCCACGCCCTCTCTCCATAAAACCGGATGGGAAAACGGGAGCGGACGATGGCGAAGGTTGCTTTTCTGGGTCTTGGCGTGATGGGCTACCCCATGGCGCGGCATCTCAGGGCGAAGGGCCATGAGGTGACGGTCTACAACCGCACGGCCGCCAAGGCCGAAAGGTGGGCGTCGGAGAACGGCGGCCGCGCCGCCGGAACCCCGCGGGAGGCGGCGGAAGGCCAGGAGATCGTGTTCGCCTGCGTGGGCAACGACGACGATCTGCGCCAGGTGACCATCGGCCCGGACGGCGCCTTCGAGGGCCTGGCGGCGGGCGCGATCTTCGTGGACCACACCACGGCCTCGGCGGAAGTGGCGCGGGAACTCGATGCGGCGGCCCGGGCCAGGGGCGCGGCCTTCATCGACGCGCCGGTCTCCGGCGGCCAGGCCGGCGCGGAAAACGGCGTCCTCACGGTCATGTGCGGCGGCGACGGGGATGCCTACGCCAGGGCCGAGCCCGTGATCATGAGCTTCGCCCGCGCCTGCCGCCTCATGGGTGCGGCCGGATCGGGGCAACTCACCAAGATGATCAACCAGATCTGCATCGCCGGCCTCGTGCAGGGCCTGGCGGAGGGCATCCATTTCGGCAAGAAGGCCGGCCTCGACATCGAGGCGGTGCTCGACGTGATCTCCAAGGGCGCGGCCGGATCGTGGCAGATGGAGAACCGCGGCAAGACCATGAACCAGGGCAAGTTCGATTTCGGCTTCGCCGTGGACTGGATGCGCAAGGACCTGTCCATCGTCCTCGGCGAAGCCCGCAAGAACGGCGCCAGCCTGCCGGTCACCGCCCTGGTCGACCAGTTCTACGCGGACGTGCAGAAGATGGGCGGCCGGCGCTGGGATACGTCGAGCCTGATCGCGCGGCTGGATCGATAGGATCGACCCCTGGAATGCCGGGAAGCGCCGGGGCTCAGAAGGCTCCGACGCTTCTTGCTCGTCCTTCTCAAGGGCTTCCCCTTATCGCCGCGTCATCGTCAGGTAGACGATGAACGCCCCGATGGCCACGGCCAGCCCCATGATCACCATCTGGCGGGTTTCGCCGGTGAAAGCCGCGTCCCGGTACATCTGCGACAGCCGCCCGGCCCGCTCGGGATCGCGCGACATGATGAGGCCGATCACGGCGCTCAAGGTGACGAGGGCCAGGATCCAATAGGTCGGGCGCATGGGGTTCCTCCTCACCGTCCCTGGAACTTCGGGGCGCGCTTCTCGCGGAAGGCCGCGATGCCCTCGGCGAAGTCGCGGCTGAAGCCCGCCTCCCGTTGGAGCCTGGCCTCGAGCGCGAGCTGCGCCTGAAGGTCGTTGGACAGGCTTTCCGCCACCGCCTGCTTGGTCAGGCGGTAGGCAAGGCCGGGTCCCTGGGCGAGCTTTGCCGCGAAGGCCTTCACGTCCCCTGCGAAAGAGGCGTCGTCGAACACCTTATAGACGAGCCCTAAGCGCTGCGCCTCCTCGGCCGGGATCGGCTCGGCGCTGAGCATGAGGGCAAGGGCCTGTTTCGGGCCCACGAGACGGGGCAGGATCCAGGTGCCGCCCGCATCGGGGATGAGGGCGATCCTGGCGAAAGCCTCCTGCAGATAGGCCGAGCGGGCGGCCACCACCACATCGCACGCAAGGGCGATGTTCATGGACGCGCCCACCGCCGGCCCGTTCAGGGCCGCCACGGTGACTTTCGGGTAATTCGCCAGCTTGAGGACCAAGGGATTGTAGTCGCGGGCGAGCGGCGGCCCGAGATCGATGCGGCCTTCGCCATCGCGGGGGAGGTCCTCCGTCAGGTCCTGCCCGGACGAGAAGGCCCGCCCCTCCCCGGTCAGCACCACCACGCGCAGGGCCTCGTCCCGCTCGCAAATCTCCAGCGCCTCCCGCAGCTCCGCATGCATAGCGGCGTTGAGCGCGTTCAGCGTGTCGGGGCGGGCGAGCGCGATGGTCGCAACAGGACCATCGATGGTGCAGCGCAGGGTCGTCGGACTCACGATTCAAGCTCCTTATCGTCGAGCTTGAACATAGGGCGGACCCGGGCCCGACGCACGGGCAAAAAGCTCAATTCGATCGAGAGCCGCGGCCTGGGCAGTTTCTGCCCGCCGGAGGCGGAAAGGAGAAGCCTGGCCAGCAGGCGCTCGCGCCGAGGGTCCGGGGATCGAGAGCCCCAAGCCTGGAGGATCTCAACCCGGAAGGCCTTCCGGGCGCGCGCTCAGTTCCTTTTCATAGGCCACCCTGCTGTAGGTCTCTCCCGTGCTCTTGATCTCGGACCGAGGCTCCCCGCCGCCGGAGGGCAGGAGAGTGGTGATGACGAAGGCTCCGGTCCAGCCAGGGAGAAGAGTGCGGTTGCTTGCGAACGTCACATGCTGTCCGCATGCGTAGCGGTGGTCGGACATGATCCGTTCCTTTTTGCAGATTGGGATGGCAGCGTCAGCTCTGTGCCGATCATCGGCAAAGCATCCGGTAAACGAACGCGGCCAGGTTCATCAGAAGCGTCGATCCAATCCCCAGATTTCCACGTCCTGGGCCGCCACGTAGTGAGGGAGGCTGTAGCGCTCCTCCACCCGGGCGATCAGGTGCGCCTTGGTTCTGATCTCCGCGAGATCCGATTCGGTCAGACGATCCCACTTGGCTTGGGCGTCCCGCATATTGCTCCCGGCAAAAAGATTATTGTCTTGATTGTAGGAAATGTCGTGCATGGCTCGTTTCTGGATTACCGTAAGGTAAACGCCTCAAGTAATACATAGTTCCTGCAAATAGAGAGACTTTCTATGTTTCGCCCCTCCCCCGTTTTTCTAAAATATTGTCGAAAGCTAAAAAGGTTTTATTTTCAGGACTTCAATATTTCCCTT
>DATHAU010000035.1:0-3046 GCA_035296545.1 Microvirga sp. | reverse complement strand
CAAGGGAAAAACCCGAAGTTGGCGGTCTTGAAGGACGTCGGGTCTTGTCGCACGCAAGCTTGGCCGCGCCTAGGGCGGCCCGCCCCATGATGACGCGCGAGGCGGGACAAGGGATCCATCGAGCCGCAAAGGCGTGCTCAGGTCAAAAAAAAAGGCTCCTTGCGGAAGCCTTTTGAGGGACCGGCCCGTGGGGGCAGAATGAGCCGGTGATGTCCTAACAACGGACAGCCCGAAAGATGGTTCCGAAGATTTTCGAGATTTTTGCAAAAAAATTCGCCGGCCCGGGAAATCCCTTGGAAAACAAGGAAAAGCCCCTTCAAAAAATCTCGCAAAAAAGAAATGGCGCGGAAACCCTCCCGCGCCACCTCCCGCTGAAAAATATTTTTAGCCGGCTGATCAGATATCCAGGTCCGCCTCGTCGGCGAAGGCCGCGCGCTCCTGGATGAAGGCGAAGCGGGCCTCCGGCTTGTTGCCCATCAGGCGCTCCACCGCGTCGCTGGCCTCCGGCCGGTCCTCGGGCTCCACCACCACCTTGAGAAGCAGGCGCTTCTTCGGGTCCATGGTGGTTTCCTTGAGCTGCCCCGGCAGCATCTCGCCCAGGCCCTTGAAGCGGCCGATCTCCACCTTGCCGCTGCCCTTGAACACGGTCTTCATGAGCCTGTCCCGGTCCGCATCGTCCCGGGCGTAGGCGGATTTCGCCCCCTGGCTCAGGCGGTAGAGGGGCGGCACCGCCAGGTACAGGTGCCCGCCGTCGATGAGCCGGGGCATCTGCCGGTAGAAGAACGTGATGAGCAGCGAGGCGATGTGGGCCCCGTCCACGTCCGCGTCGGTCATGATGATGACCTTCTCGTAGCGCAGGTCCTGGTCCCGGTACCCGGACCCGGTGCCGCAGCCCAGCGCCTGGACCAGATCGGAGAGCTGCTGGTTCTGGTGCAGCTTGTCGCGCCCGGCGGAGGCCACGTTGAGGATCTTGCCGCGCAAGGGAAGGATCGCCTGGTTGGCCCGGTCGCGGGCCTGCTTGGCGGAGCCGCCCGCCGAGTCGCCCTCGACGATGAACAGCTCGGACCCCTTGGCGCCCGCGTTGGAGCAATCCGCCAGCTTGCCGGGCAGGCGCAGCTTGCGGGTGGCGGTCTTGCGAGCGACCTCCTTCTCCTGGCGGCGGCGCAGGCGCTCCTCCGCCCGGTCGATCACCCAGTCGAGCAGCCTGTTGGCCTGCTGCGGGGAGGCGGCGAGCCAATGGTCGAAGGTGTCGCGGATGGCGTTCTCGACGATGCGGCCCGCCTCCACGGTGGCCAGCTTGTCCTTGGTCTGGCCCTGGAACTCGGGCTCGCGGATGAACACCGACAGCATGGACGCGCAGGTCGCCATCACGTCGTCGGTGGTCACCGCCGCCATGCGCTTCTGCTGGCCCACGCGCTCCGCGTGGTCGCGCAGCGCCCGGAGCAGGGCGATGCGCAGGCCGTTCTCGTGGGTGCCGCCCTCGGGGGTCGGCACCGTGTTGCAGTAGGAGGTGGAGAACCCGTCCTCCTGGGCCATCCAGGCGACCGCCCATTCCAGCGACCCGTGGCCGCCGGGCTTGGCGATCTTGCCGGAGAAGATCTGGTCCGTGACCAGCTCCTTGCCGCCGATGTCGTGGAGCAGGTAGTCCTTCAGGCCGTTGGGGAACTTGAAGGTGGCTTCCGCCGGAACGTTGTCGACGCCTTGGACGAGGGCGGGAGCGCATTTCCAGCGGATCTCCACGCCGCCGAAGAGATAGGCCTTGGAGCGGGCCATCTTGAACAGGCGGCGGGGCTGGAAATGGGCGTCCTTGCCGAAGATCTGGTGGTCGGGCTTGAAGCGCACCTTGGTGCCGCGCCGGTTGAGCACGCGGCCGATGGTTTCGAGCTTGCCCTTCGGCGCGCCGCGGGCGAAGACCTGCCGGTACAGGGTCTGGCCGCGGGCCACCTCGACCTCCAGGATCTCGGAGAGCGCGTTCACCACCGAGACGCCCACGCCGTGCAGGCCGCCGGAGGTCTCGTAGACCTTCGAGTCGAACTTGCCGCCCGCGTGGAGCGTGGTCATGATCACTTCGAGCGCCGACTTCTTCGGGAACTTGGGGTGCGGGTCCACCGGGATGCCGCGGCCGTTGTCGGTCACGGAGAGCCAGCCGCCTTCCTCCAGCTCCACCTCGATGAAGGTGGCGTGGCCCGCCACCGCCTCGTCCATGGAGTTGTCGATCACCTCGGCGAAGAGGTGGTGCAGGGCCTTCTCGTCCGTGCCGCCGATATACATGCCGGGGCGGCGGCGGACGGGCTCGAGCCCCTCCAGCACCTCGATGGCGGACGCGTCATAGCCCGCCTCGCCCGGCGTGCCCTGCGGCGGCGAGGGGCGGGACAGCTTGACGGCGGCGGCTCTCGCCCCCGCAGGCGCCGCGCGCTTGGCCGCCGCGCCCCCGAAGAGATCGTTGTTATCTGTCATTTGGACCTTGGTCCGTGATGATTCGCGCTTCTTTACACTATATCCCATGCCGTTTTTATACGTGAACAAAACGGAAACATAAAGGGCCCCTGACGGGTCTCAGGCCATAAACAGGAGCCCCTGGGAAGGCCTCCTGGGGACAGGTTCGCACATGCCCCTAAAGGATGTCTTTCACATGTCACAAGGAACTGTTTAGCTCTGGTTCACGTTGCCACGTTAAGGTTGCGTTAACGAGAAACCGAGTTTGACGATGACCACGCGGACGAGTGTAGGATCGGCACGGAAGCTTCACCTGGACAGGGCGGCGCGAAACGCCGGAGAGGCTTTCGCCTTCGACGAGCCGGAAGCCATCCCGTCCTCCCATTGGTCCCTTGGATCGACGCTTCTGTGGCTCGCGATCGCCGGCGTCGCCGTCGTGGCGCTCAGCCTAGCTTTCTGATTTGTCCTCTACCGGCGCCGTCCCGCCGAAGAACCGGATCAGCCTGATCTCGAGGCGCGTGCCGTAGGTGAGCACGAACAGGGTCACCAGGGTGCCGGAGACGGTGATGAACCAGGCTCCCAGGCCCGCCGTCACCCCGAGGGCCGCCGC
>DATHAU010000034.1:0-2892 GCA_035296545.1 Microvirga sp. | reverse complement strand
TCCCCTTGCGAGAATTGTCAGCGCAGGGGTACGAGCCTCCCGATCCTCATGAAACGAAGCCGTGATTTGACGCTCCTGCCGCAAACCCGCTAACTCGGCGGCCAACATGCCCGTGCATCGGCCTTGAACAAGGCCCCGCGGGCGCGAGTTTCGACAGGATACCCTCGCAAAGGACCCGATATGCGCTTTTCCCTTCTCAAGATCTGCCAAGCCGCAGCCCTGCTCGGCGCCTTGACCCTTGCGCCCGCCGCGATGGCTCAGAGCGCCGTGTTCAACGAGCAGCAGAAGCAGGCCATCGGCGAGATCGTGAAGGACTACCTCATCAAGAACCCCGAGGTTCTGACCGAGGTGATCGCCGAGCTGGAGAAGCGCCAGGCGGAGGCGCAGCAGGCCTCGCAGGCCAGCGCCGTGAAGGAAACCCAGCAATCGCTCCTGAACGCCTCCCATTCCTACGTGGTCGGCAACCCGTCCGGGGACATCACCCTGGTGGAGTTCTTCGATTACAACTGCGGCTACTGCAAGAAGGCTCTCGCAGACGTCCAGACGCTCATGAAGAGCGATCCCAAGCTGCGCGTGGTGCTCAAGGATTTCCCGGTTCTCGGACCCGATTCCGTGGAGGCCAGCCGGGTCGCCCTGGCGGTCAAGAACCAGCTCCAGGGCCAGAAGCTGCTGGACTACCACGTGAAGGTCATGGACAGCCGCGGCCGCGTGAATGCCGAGCGGGCGGTGGCGGTCGCCAGGGAGATGGGCGTGGACGTGGCCCGCCTGCAGAAGGACATGGAGGGTGCGGAGGTGCGCAACGCCCTGCAGGAGAACATGGCGCTCGGCGACAGGCTCAGCCTCACCGGCACCCCGGCCTTCGTCATCGGCGAAACGGTGATCCCGGGCGCCGTGGGCATCGACCCGCTCAAGCAGGTGATCGCCAACGTGCGCCAGTGCGGCAAGGCTACCTGCGGCTAGGCTCGCGGCTTGTTCCTGACCTCAGGGAAAGCCCGCCCGGCTTGGGACGGCCTTGGTTTTCCCCTTCCCCCCTGCCCGCCTTTTGGCTAAGAGGGCGTTTCGGCCCCACCTCTCGGGGCCTTTCGGAACGCTCTTTCGCAATGATCCACATCCACGTCCTCAACGGACCCAACCTCAACCTCCTCGGGCGCAGGGAGCCTCAGATCTACGGCAGCATGACCCTGTCGGACATCGAGCGGCTCGTGGGCGAGAAGGCCGGGGCCCTGGGGGCGTCGGCGGTGTTCCGCCAGTCGAACCACGAGGGCGATCTGGTGGACTGGATCCAGGAAGCGGGCGCTCAAGGCGCGGGCATCGTCATCAACGCCGGCGCCTACACCCACACCTCGATCGCCCTTCGCGACGCCATCGCCGGCAGCGGCGCGCCCGCGGTCGAGATCCATCTTTCGAATGTCCACGCTCGCGAGGGCTTCCGGCATCACTCGCTCATCGCCCCCGTCTGCATCGGCGTGATCTGCGGCTTCGGGTCCGCGAGCTATCTGCTCGGCCTGGACGCGATCCACCGGGTCATGGTCGAGCGGGCGAGGCCAGCCGAGCCCTCCCAGCACCAGATCCTCAATCCATAAGAGGTGAGCCCCATGGCCAAGGAAAACCCTTTCGATCCCGATCTCGTCCGTGAGCTGGCGAACCTGATCGCCAGCACGGACCTCAGCGAGATCGAAGTGGAGAAGGGCGACCTTCGCATCCGGGTGGCCCGGACGGTCTCGGCCGCCGTGACCGTCCCGGTCGCCGCGGCCCCTGCCGCTCCCGCCCACGCGGCGGTCGTCGCCCCGCCTCCCACGGCGGCCGAGACCGCCGCATCCGCCAAGCCCGGCGCGCCCCATCCGGGCGCGGTGCTCTCGCCCATGGTGGGCACCGCCTACCGCAAGCCCTCGCCGGAGGCGAAGTCCTTCGTGGAGATCGGCTCCAAGGTCCAGGCCGGCGACAAGGTCCTGCTCATCGAGGCCATGAAGACCTTCAACGACATCGTCGCTCCCCGCGCCGGCACCGTGACCGCCCTGTTCGTCGAGGACGGGACGCCGGTCGAATACGGCGAACCCCTCCTCGTCATCGAGTAGGGCGCGGCATGTTCGACAAGATCCTCATTGCAAACCGCGGCGAGATCGCCCTGCGGATCCTGCGCGCGGCGAAGGAGCTCGGCATCGCCACCGTGGCGGTGCATTCCACCGCCGACGCGGACGCCATGCACGTGCGCCTGGCCGACGAGAGCGTGTGCATCGGCCCGCCCGCGGCCCGGGACAGCTACCTCAACATTCCGGCCCTGATCGCCGCCTGCGAGATCACCGGCGCCGACGCCATCCATCCCGGCTACGGCTTCCTGTCGGAGAACGCCCGCTTCGCGGAGGTGCTGGAGCATCACCGCATCACCTTCATCGGCCCGAAGGCGGAGCACATCCGCATCATGGGCGACAAGATCGAGGCCAAGCGCACCGCCAAGCGCCTCGGCATCCCTTGCGTGCCCGGCTCCGAGGGCGGCATCACCGAGGACGACGAGGCCAGGCGCGTCGCGTCCGGGATCGGCTATCCGGTGATCATCAAGGCCGCCGCCGGCGGCGGCGGCCGCGGCATGAAGGTGGCGCGGACTGAAGACGACCTCGTCCACGCGCTCCAGACCGCCAGGACCGAGGCCAAGGCCGCCTTCGGCGACGACGCGGTCTATATCGAGAAGTACCTGGAGAAGCCGCGCCACATCGAGATCCAGGTTCTGGGCGACGGCAAGGGCAACGCCATCCACCTGGGCGAGCGCGACTGCTCCCTGCAGCGCCGCCACCAGAAGGTGTGGGAGGAAGGCCCCTCGCCTGCGCTGAACGTGGAAATGCGCGAGCGCATCGGGGGCATCGTGGCCAAGGCCATGCAGGAGCTGCAATATGCGGG
>DATHAU010000033.1:0-1879 GCA_035296545.1 Microvirga sp. | reverse complement strand
TGGTTCATGGACCAGGCCCGCGTCGGCGAGACAAGGTTTGGCTTCACCTGGGCTGTCTGGATGTGAGACGTCCTTGGCAGCAGCGACAACGAGGAGAGCTTTGGGCAGGGCGCATAGGTCTGCGGGCGGCTCATAGTGCTTGTTGGCCAGTTTGGGATTGGCCTCCATCCCCCGTCGCACCGCCTCGTCAGGGGAGAGGCCGCCGAGCACCCGTTGCCGGCGAGCGTTGTAGGCTCGGTTGAAGCCCTTCAGCAGGATCTCGAGATCCGCATGGCTGTAGATCGTAATCCCCAGGACCTCCCGCTGCACACGGCCGTTGAAGCGCTCCACCATACCATTGGTCTTGGGCGTGTAGGGCCGCGTGGTCCTGTGCTGCACGGCCAGCTGACGACAGGCGGCGTCGAACCCGTCCGCGGTAAAGCATGAGCCTCGATCCGTAAGGATGTGCGTGACCTGGAAGGGGAAGGCCTGGACGGCCTCCTTGAGGAAGGCCACAGCGCTGGCCGTGGTCTCGTCGTCCTTCACGGCCAGATGCACCCAGCGCGAGCAGCGGTCGATGGCGACAAACAGGAAACGCTTGCGGGTGACCCCATCCCGGTCCCGCAGTTTGGGCAAGTGCTTCACATCCACATGCACGAAGCCGAGCCCGTACTCCTTGAAGGCTCCATCCGGCTTGCGGGAGCGGCTCTGAGCGGGCAGGCGGTTGAGCCCCTCGGCCTTCAGGATGCGGTAGACAGCATCCCGGTTCAGGTGGGGCAGGAAATGGGTGACCACGAATGTGAGGTCATCGAGCGGGAAGCCTGTCGCGCGGCGCAGGCCGCAGACGATGGCCCGCTCCTCTTCCGTGGCTTTCCAGGGCAGTTTGTGGGGTCGTGCGGAGCGGTCCTGGCAGTCGTCAGGACCGCGCTTGCGCCACTTGCGAATGGTCTCGGTGGACACGCCGAAGCGTTGGGCCAGCACGCCCGTGGGCTCACTCGAGCGGGCGATCTCGGCGCGCACGGCTGGGGTGGTGCGAGCGTTGGGGTGGATGCTCGGCATCAGAACCTCCTCGGCCGAGTGCGCCTGGCATGGTGCTCAAAGCGCCAGGCGTATTCCTCAATCGCCCAACCAACCCGATCCCAACAACGCTCCGCCACCAAACAGCTAGAGCAGTTCGGGGTTGCACTGAATCGGTTGGTTTGATTCACGGTGCCGGGGGCGAGAGCGAGAGGCTCGGCCATGGCACTTCCTTTGTCGCAGGACCTTCGAGCCCGCATTGTCCGGGCGGTTGCTGAGGGGAGTTCGATTCGGCGGGCGGCGGCCCGGTTTGACGTGAGCCCGTCCTCGGCCATCAAGCTGATGCAGCGGGTGCGCAGGACGGGGAGCACGGCGCCGGCGAAGATTGGCGGCTACCGGCGTCCCTTGCTCGACGGGCATGAGGCGCTGCTGCGCGAGCTGACGAGCGCCAAGCCGGGGATCACCTTGGTCGAGATCAAGGGAGCGCTGGCCGAGCGCGGGATCGAGGCCGGTCACATCTCGACGATCTGGACCACGCTGCGCCGGCTCGGTTTGTGGCATAAAAAAGTCGCTGAGGGCCGCCGAACAGGACCGTCCGGATGTCGCCCGCACCCGCCGCCGCTGGCGGGTGTGGCAGCGCTACATGGATCCGGAGCGCTTCGTGTTCCTGGACGAGACGGGCGCCACCACGAACATGACGCGTCGCTACGGCTGGGCCCCAAGGAGTGAGCGCCTGGTCGACGCCACGGCTTGGGGACACTGGTCGACGACGACGTTCGTCGCCGGCCTGCGGGCGAGCGGCATCGTCGCGCCCTGGGTCATCGGCGGCGCGATGGATGGCACCGCGTTCCGCACCTCCGTCGAGCAGGTGCTCGTCCCCGAG
>DATHAU010000032.1:0-4552 GCA_035296545.1 Microvirga sp. | reverse complement strand
ATGCCGGACGAGTACCTGGGGCTCGCGCCCCACAAGGTGATTTCAGCGCTCGATGAACTCATCTGACACTTTCGTCATGGCCGGGCCTGCCCCGACCATCCATGTCCTTGGGCGGGACAAGACGTGGACCCCCGGGACAAGCCCGGGGATGACGCTGGAGACATGCGAGCGTGGAGGTCTCGCGATTACCTCGATAGAGCCGCGAGAATGCGAGCCCACGACCGCGTGCCCTTGTGGAAGCTCTTCAGGTCGTATTTCTCGTTGGGCGAGTGGATGCGGTCGTCATCTAGGCCGAAGCCGACGAACAGGGTGTCGAGGCCGAGCGTGCGCTTGAAATCGCCGCCCACGGGGATCGAGCCGCCCATGCCGATGACGATGGGGTCCTTCCGCCACTCGTCATGCAGCGCGGCTTTGGCGGCGGTGATCGCCGGGAAATCGTGCGGCAGGGCAAGGGCGCGGGAGCCCTTGTGCTTGATGAACTCCACCGAGCAGTCGGCCGGAATGCGCTCGCGCACGAAAGCCTGGAAGTTGGCGGAGATCTTCTCCGGGTCCTGATCGCCCACGAGGCGGAAGGAGATCTTGCAGGAGGCCTGCGCGGCGATCACCGTCTTGGTGCCCTCTCCCGTATAGCCGCCGATGATGCCGTTCACGTCGCAGGTGGGGCGGGACTGGATCTGCTCGATGAGCATGCGGCCCTTCTCGCCGGCGGATTCCTTGAGGCCGACCTGGCCGAGGAATTCCTCCTCCGTGAGGTTGAGGCCCTTCCACTGCTCCAGGACCTGGGTCGGGGTTTCGGGAACGCCGTCGTAGAAATCCTCGATGGAGATGCGGCCGTTCTCGTCGTGGATGGCGGCGATGATCTTCGAGAGCACATGGATCGGGTTGCGCGCCGCGCCGCCGAACTGGCCCGAATGCAGGTCCCGGTCGGCGCAGCGCACGATCACCTCCTCATAGACCATGCCCCGCAGGGAAGACGTGATGGCGGGCGTCTCCTGGTCCCACATGCCGGTGTCGCAGACGAGGGCCACATCGGCCTTCAGCTCGTCCTTGTTGGCCTCGATGAACTCCGGGAGAAACTTCGAGCCGTCCTCCTCCGCGCCCTCGATGAGGAAGGTCACGTTGATGGGCAGCGAGCCCGTCACCGCCTTCCAGGCCCGGCAGGCCTCGACGAAGGTCATGACCTGGCCCTTGTCGTCGGAGGAGCCGCGGGCGCTGATGGCCTTGCGGCCATCGGAAAGCGTAATGATTCGGGGCTCGAAGGGCGGCCGCTCCCACAGGTCCAGGGGATCGACGGGCTGGACGTCGTAATGCCCGTAGAACAGCACATGCGGCTTCGTCTGGCCCTTCGTCTCGCTCTTGGCGTGCCCCACCACGGCCGGGTGCCCGCCGGTCTCGCGCAAGGACGCTTCGACGCCGAACCCTTTCAGCTCATCCACCAGCCACTGGCCGGCCGTGCGGCAATGGTCCTTGTAGGCCGGGTCGGTGGAGATCGAGGGAACCTTCAGCCACTGGAACAGGCGCTCCAGGGAGCTGTCGAGGTCGGCGTCGATCTTGGAGAGAACTTGGTCAAGTGAGGACATGATGGAATAGCTGCCTGATGGAAGGGGTTGACCTGAGACCTAATCTCATAGGCCGGTCGGTCGCAAGTGCGGGCTCACGACGGGGCGTCCAGACGCTTCGTCATATAGACCCGGCGGAACCCGCGCTCCTCGGCCCGGTGGGTTTCCACGAAGCCCATGCGCCCATAGAGCGCGACGTTCTCGGTCATGGCCTCGTTCGTGTAGAGCCGGATCGCTCCCAGGCCCCGTTCCCGGGCCATCCTCTCGGCGAAGCCGATCAGCGTGCGGCCATGGCCGCGTCCCTGCGCGTCGGGACGTACGGCGACATTATCGAGGAGCATCGCACGCTCCTCCGGAATCAGAACGATGATTCCGGAAATGCCGCTCTCGTCGAACAGGACGTAGACATGTCCCTGCCCGATCAAGGCCGCATAATCGTCGAGCATCGGCCCCGGTTCGCGCCCGATGAGCGGGACATAGGGCGCATAGGCGGATCGGACGGTAGCCTCGACCGCGGCAATGTCCTCGGGAACGGCGGGGCGGATGCGGCCTGTCATGGGAGCCGGGGCATGGGCTCGGGCCTATCGCCTCAGCAACCCGCCCAGGGTCCCGCGCACGATGGCCCGGCCGATGGAGCCCCCCTGCCGGCCGCCGATGGACTTGCCGATCTGGGCGGCGATGTTGCCGACGGTCTGGTTGACCACGGTGCGGGTGACCTCCCGGGCGACCTTCTGGCCGACGGTCATCGATCCCTTCCGCTGCTCGCCCGCCCCGAAGAGGCCGCCGATCATGTCGAGGATGCCGCCCCCGCCTTCGGCGGCCTTCGCATCGGCGGCCGCCTGCTCGGCGCGCTTGGCCAGCATCTCGTAGGCCGATTCGGGATCGACCGGCTGGTCGTACTTCCCCTTCATGGGGCTCGACGCCAGGATCTGCTGACGCTGGGGCAACTCGATCGGCCCCACCTGCCCCATGGGCGGCGCGACCAGGGTCCGCTCCACCATGGAGGGCGAGCCCTTGCCTTCGAGGGTCGACACGAGGGCTTCGCCCACGCCCAGTTCCGTGATGGCCTTCTCGGTCTGGAAGGCCGGGTTCTGGCGGAAGGTCTGCGCCGCCACGCGCACCGCCTTCTGCTCCCGCGGGGTATAGGCGCGAAGGGCGTGCTGCACCCGGTTGCCGAGCTGGGCCAGGATCGCCTCCGGGATGTCCATGGGGTTCTGGGTGATGAAATACACACCCACCCCCTTGGAGCGCACCAGGCGCACGACCCGCTCCACCGTCTCGACCAGCGCCTTGGGCGCGTCGTTGAAGAGAAGATGCGCCTCGTCGAAGAAGAACACGAGCTTGGGCTGGTCCACGTCGCCCACCTCCGGCAGCTCCTCGAACAGCTCCGACATCAGCCAGAGGAGGAAGGTGGCGTAGAGGCGCGGATTGGCCATGAGCTTGTCCGCCGCCAGGATGTTGACCACGCCGCGCCCGTCCCGGTCCGTGCGCATGAGGTCCTTGATGTCCAGGGCGGGCTCCCCGAGGAACTCGTCCCCCTGCTGGTTCTCCAGCACCAGAAGCTGGCGCATGATGGTGCCCACCGTGGCCTTGGACACGTTGCCGTAGGCGGTGGTGAGTTCCCCCGCATTGTCGGCGATGAGCTGGAGGAGCGCGCGCAGGTCCTTCAGGTCGAGGAGCAGGAGCCCCTGCTCGTCGGCAATGCGGAAGGCGATGTTGAGCACGCCCTCCTGGGTCTCGTTCAGGTCGAGAAGGCGGGAGAGCAGCAGCGGCCCCATCTCGGACACGGTCGCGCGCACCCGGTGCCCCTGCTCGCCGAAGAGGTCCCAGAACACCACGGGGAACTTGTCCGGCGCGTACTCGACGCCGATCTCCTTGGCGCGCCTGACCAGGGGCTCCTTGCCGTTGCCCGGGGCGGCCATGCCCGACAGGTCGCCCTTGATGTCGGCGGCGAAGACCGGGACGCCCGCGTTGGAGAACCCTTCCGCCAGCACCTGGAGCGACACGGTCTTGCCCGTGCCGGTCGCGCCGGTGATGAGGCCGTGGCGGTTGGCGAGCGCCAGGTCCAGATATTCCGGCTTGGTGCTTTTGCCGATGAAGATCTTCCCGTCTTCGAGCATCGTGTCTCTCCAGCTTCCCATAAGTCATAGGGAACCTTGCGGCCCGTTTCCACTCCCGAGGCTCCTTGATTTCACGCCTTTCAGGCCGAAGTATCGCGTCCATCACGGTTTTTCAGGAGAATCAGATGGAAGAGCTCATCGCCCGCGTGACCCAGAAGACGGGCCTCGACGCCGCCACCGCCCGCAAGGCCATCGGCATCATTCTCGGCTACCTCCAGAAGGAAGGGCCGCAGAACGAGGTCAACCAGCTGATCCAGTCCCTGCCGGGTGCCATGGACGCCATCGAGCAGGCCAAGACCGGCGCGAGCGGCGGCCTCATGGGCATGATGGGCAACATGGGCGGCGGCGTGATGGCGCTCGGCGGTCAACTCATGGGCGCAGGGGTCTCCATGGGCCAGATGCAGCCCCTGGGCCAGGAGCTCTTCGCCTATGGCCGCGAGAAGGCGGGCGAGGACGTGATGGGCCCTATCGTCGGCTCCATCCCCGGGCTGTCGCAGTTCGTCTGAACCTTCCATTCCCTCGGTCCACAACGACGTTCGCGATCGTCCAGCCAGGCTAGCGCGCCCTTCCCCTTGCGGGGAGGGAAGGGGTGGGGGTCGCAGGGTCAAAGCTCTGCGCTCCATCATTCAAGTGCGAGGCCGCTACAGCGGGCCCACCTCTCCCCGGTGGGGAGAGGTGAAGAGCGCCTGACCTGCAAATCTCTCACCCGGCTGCACCACCCCCATCTCGCAAGGGTGGAGGGAAAAGGCGGCGCCGACCCCGCCCTTTGGGGCATTTGCACCACCCCCTCGACCCGGTATCGTCCCGGGCAAACTCCCGCGGACGAGGACGACCCGATGGATGACCTGACCTTGGCGGCCGACTTCCCTCAGG
>DATHAU010000031.1:0-7410 GCA_035296545.1 Microvirga sp. | reverse complement strand
TATTGATGATTGAACTTTACCTTCCTTTGAGTTAATCCCGAAGAAGTACTTTTTTCGTTGTGGCAAGCTGCCGCTTCGTCAGGCGCGAGCGCGTAGAAAATGGAACACAGTTCTATGGATCACTTGGCACTCCCGTATATCGACAGGTCAAATCATCCCTTCCGCGCGCAGTCGGCCACGCAAACCCAGGGCGGGCAAACCCGGGCGGCGTTTCAGGCCGGGGAGGTGCGGCGCCTTCTGGAGCAGGCTCCCGGTTTCATCGCCGTGGTCCGGGGAACCAACTTCGTCTTCGAGATGGTCAATGCAGCCTTCGTGGAACTCGTCGGCCGGCGCGACTTCATCGGCAGGCCCGCCCGGGAGGCATGGCCGGAGCTGGGCGAGGATTCATTCGATCAGCTCAGACAGGTTTATGCGAGCGGGCAGCCTCTGGTCGGACGGGGCGTGCCCGTCGCCGTCCGGCGGGAGCAAGGCCGGCCGGTCGAGCGCCGCTATATCGATTTCGTGTACCAGGCCATTACCGGGTCCGACGGAACGGTGACCGGAATCTTCCTTCAGGGGCAGGACGTCACGGACCAGAAGCGCACCGAAGAGCAGTTGCGGCTCGCGCTCCGGGGCGGCCGCATCGCCGCCTGGAGCCGCGATCTGACCACCAACCACGTCTCCTGGTCCGACAATTCGAGGGAGGTGCTCGGCATCGGCGACGGGCCGGCCTCCGACTTCATGAAGCGCATTCATCCGGAGGATCGGGAGCATCAGCGGCAGGCCTTGGCGCGGATGATGTCGGACGGGACGCCCTACGGCATCGAAGTCCGCTTCATCAAGCCCGACGGTTCGGTCATCTGGATCGAGCACCGGGCCGAACTCCGGCGGGGTCCGGAGGGGCTCGACAGCCTCACCGGAATCACGGCGGACATCACGGCGCGGAAAACCGCCGAGATCGAGGTTCGGGAGAGCGAGGAGCGCTACCGGAAGGACCTGGAAGCGGCGGCCGCGGTGCAAAGGGGCCTGTTGCCCCCGGACGGCGTGACCGGGAACCTGCGGCACCAGGGCCTTCTCGAGCCGTCCACCTTCATCGGCGGCGACGCGTTCAATGTCATCCCACAGAGCGATGGGCAGCTTTCGTTCTTCCACATCGACGTGTGCGGCCATGGGGCCGCCGCCGCTCTGGTATCGGTGGCCGCCTATCGGCTGATCTCGGAAGCCGCCATGCGGGACGCCTCCCTTCGGCCGGAGAATCTGGTGCAGGAGGCCGCTCGCGCCTGGCCGGAGGACCTTCCCTTCTTCACGATGGTGTACGGGCAGATCGATCCGGTCTCCGGGCAGGGGTCGCTGGTCCAGGCCGGGCATCCGCACCCCCTTCTGGTCAGGCGCGGCGGGAGCATCGAGCCTCTCGGTCAGGGAGGGTTGCCGATCGGCATCGATACCGCCGCCTCCTACGAGGCGGTGCCCTTCGCGCTGGCGCCCGGGGATGCGCTGCTTCTCTATTCCGATGGGATCGTGGAAGCCGAAAACGCGGCCGGGGAGATCTTTTCAGAGGAGCGCCTGCACGCGCTCATCCGGCAGCATCTCGACAGCCTGGCGGCCTCGCTTCTGGGCTCGATCGCGCATCAGGTCCAGCGCTGGAGCCGTTCCAAGCGGCTCGACGACGATGTCAGCGCCCTGCTGCTGGAGCGCATCCGATAGGGCGGTCTGCGCTCCCGCAAGAACGCAGATCGCTTCCGTCGAGTCTGTTGGCCCGAAGACCTCTAGCCGTGCGTCGGGAGGCGGCCTTCCGGGGTGTACTTGTCCACGGCCTGGGGCAGCTCGCGGGACAGGCGCGACAGAAGCTCCTCGCGCGACAGCCCGGTCTGCTTCGTCAGGTTCTCCAGAACATCCGGTCCGATGGCCTGCTCGAGCTGATGCGGGGCGACCTCCTTGTTGGGGCCGGTCCCAACCCAGGATTCGGCGGTGTCGCCATGGCCGTTCTGCTTGAAGCGGTCCATCAGCTCGCCGAGCCCGCCGCTCAGGAGTCCGCCCGCACCGGCGCCGCCCAGGCCGCCGAGCAGTCCGCCCAGCCCACCGAGTCCGCCTGCGCCGCCCGTGCTGCCCGCGCCGCCGGGCGCGCCGGAAGCGCCGCCGCCCAGTCCGCCGATCATCTCGGAAAGCTTGTCCCGGTTCTGGTAACCGGCGATGGCAAGAAGGCCCAGAAGGGCGGTCATGGAAGGAAATCCGCGGCTCATGTTCATGCTCCTCGTTACCCCACAAGAACGGCACCTGAGTCCAAACGGTTCCCGGACACGCGGCCGGCAGAGGCGTTCAGGGTGGCGGAGCCGCCGCTTGGATGATCGTTGACGGCCTTCTTCCACAAAGGCTGGAAGTTTCGGACGGGACCTTCCAAGGTTGATCCAACATCGCTTCCTGAGCGATAAATCCTCGCCTGCCTCCCATGATTCCCGAGGATGGACCCATTCCATGTTCCTGACCAACCACGACCTTGTCGAGCTGACCGAGTGGCGGCGCAGGCTCCACCGGATGCCGGAGCTGTCGGGCGAGGAGGCGGGGACCGCCCGGGAGGTCGAGGCCCTGCTGGCTTCCGCCGGAGCGGACCGGATCGTCACGGGCCTCGGCGGGCATGGGGTCGCGGGGATCTTCGAGGGCCCGGAGCCCGGCCCCACCGTGATGGTCCGGGCGGAGCTCGACGGCCTGCCCATCGAGGAATTGTCGGAGGCGCCCCATCGCTCCGTCGTGCCCGGCAAGGCGCATCTGTGCGGGCATGACGGCCACATGGCGATCTTGGCCGCCTTGGCGCGGGGCCTGGGCCGCCGGCGTCCGAGGCGGGGCCGCGCCATCCTCATGTTCCAGCCCGCCGAGGAGGACGGGTCGGGGGCCGCCGCGGTGGTGGCTGATCCCAGGTTTCCGGAGATCGCGCCGGATCTCGCCTTCGCCCTGCACAACCTGCCCGGGATGCCCTTCGGGAAGGCCGCGATCATCGAAGGGCCGGTGAGCTGCGCCTCCCGGGGGATGCGCATCGTGCTCACGGGCAAGACCGCCCATGCGTCCATGCCCGAGTTCGGGGTGTCCCCGGTCGACGCCATGGCGCGCCTGATGCCGGCGCTCACGGCCCTCGGCCGCGGGGGCCCCATGGACGAGGGCTTCACCCTGGTCACCGTGACCCACGCCAGGATCGGCGAGCCCGCCTTCGGCATCGCCCCCGCCCACGGGGAGATCTGGGCGACCTTGAGAACGCTCACCGACGCGGGAATGGAGGGCCTGCGCGCCCGGGCCGAGAGCCTGGTCGAGGAGGCGGCGCGGGAGCACGGCCTTGCCGTCCGGATCACCTACCATGACGTGTTCCGGCATAACGAGAACGCGCCCGAAGCGGTCGCCCACCTGCGCCGCGCCCTGGACGCGGAGGGCGTGCCCCACGACCGGGGCAACCTGCCCATGCGCCCGTCGGAGGATTTCGGCCATTTCGGCGCGAATGCGCCCGCCGCGATGTTCTTCCTCGGCGCGGGGGAGACCTGTCCGAGCCTGCACAATCCCGATTACGACTTCCCGGACGACCTGATCGGCATCGGCGCCCGCGTGTTCATGCGGGCGCTGCGGGATGTGCTGGGATAGGAGCCGAGCGCAAGGTCACGGCCGCTTGGGGATATCCAGCCCGCGCTGCACGGCGGGGCGGGCGAGGCCGCGCTCCAGCCAGGCGGGAACCTGCTTCAGGGCGTCGTATTCCACGAGGTCGCCCGCGCCGTAGAAGCCGATCAGGTTGCGCACCCAGCCCAGCAGGGAGATGTCGGCGATGGTGTACTCGTCGCCCATGATCCATTGCCGGCCGTCGAGGCGCGTTTCGAGGACGCCGAGCAGGCGCTTCGACTCGGCGCGATAGCGCTCCAGGGGCCGCTTGTCCTCGATCTCCCGGCCGGCGAATTTGTGGAAGTAGCCGAGCTGGCCGAACATCGGCCCCACCGCCGCCATCTGGAAGAACACCCATTGGATGGTCTCGTAGCGGCGCATCGGGTCCGCGGGCAGCAGCTTGCCGGTCTTCTCCGCGAGATAGAGCAGGATCGCGCCCGATTCGAAGAGGGCGAAGGGCGCGCCGCCTGGCCCGTCCGGATCGATGATGGCCGGGATCTTGCCGTTGGGATTGAGCGACAGGAATTCCGGCGTCCAGGTCTCGTTCTGGCCGATGTTGACCGCATGGGGCTCGTAGGCCAGCCCGGTCTCCTCCAGCATGATCGAAACCTTGACCCCGTTGGGGGTGGGCACGGAATAGAGCTGGATGCGGTCCGGGTGAGCGGCGGGCCAGCGTTGCGTGATGGGGAAGGCGGACAGGTCTGCCATGGGAGGCTCCGGTGGGTGTTCGTCAGGCGCGGACCATAGCGCAGCTTCCGCCCGGCGGGAAAGCCGACTGCGGGGCCGATCGCGCCCAAGGGGCTCTCAGCCCTTGTGATGCTCGGCCAGGAAGTCGCGCAGCGACTGGCCCGCATTCCCGATATGGGTCTTGAGCAGCGCGCAGGCCGCCCGGACCTCTCCGGCGGCGCAGAGCCGGATCAGCTCCGCGTGCTCGGCTTCCGCGCGCTCCCTCTTGCCCGCAAGGGAGAGCTGGAGCCTCGTGTGCCGGTCGCATTCCTGCAGGAGGTTCGCCACGATGGAAAGGGACCGGGGCTGCCCGGCATGCCGGTAGAGCACCATGTGAAGCTCCGTGTTCAGCTCGCCCCAGCGGCTCACGTGCTGCGCCTCCAGCGCCAGGCTGAACTCCCGCAGGATGGCGTTCAGCCGCCCGTAATCCTCCCCGGTGAGGCGCGGGGCGGAGGCCTTCAGCAGGCGCGGCTCCAGGACGGCCCGGAGGTCGAACAGCTCCTCGATCTCCTCGACGGACAGCTCGGACACGATGGCGCCCCGGTGGGGATGGATCTTCACCAGGCCCTCGGCCTCGAGCTGCATCAGGGCCTCGCGGACCGGGATCCGGCTCACGCCGAATTCGGCCGCGAGCGCGTCCTGCCTGAGCTGGAATCCCGACGGGAAGTCCCCGTTGATGATCCGGCGGCGCAGGTCCTCCGCCACCGCCCCGGCCACGGTCCTGTGCCGAAGGGTCTTTTGGGCGGCGGGCTTCGCGGCTCCCGGATTGGCGGCTTCCCGCATCTCCACGGGGCGCGCCCCCGCAGGGGAAGGGGATTTCCGAATCGGGTGCTGCATCGCCCTGCTCCTTGGTCGGATCGCGTCGCCGCGAGGGCGACGCCCGTTCCGGCTGGTGTGACGGCTTGACACCGTAGATTTTATACAATCTACATCAAGCACAGACAATGTCCACCGCAGGAGGGTGACAACATGGCGAAGCCGATCGGATGGGAAGGCGTGTTTCCCGCGGTGACCACCCAGTTCAAGCCCAATCTCGATCTGGACCTGGAGTCGACGGCAAAGGTCATGGACGGCCTGATCCGGGACGGGGTGTCGGGCCTCATCGTCTGCGGCACGGTGGGCGAGAACACGTCGCTCAGCCGCTCCGAGAAGGTGGCCGTCATGGAGACCGCCAAGGCCGTGTCCCGCGGCCGGGTTCCGGTGATCGCGGGCGTCGCCGAGTTCACCACCGCCTTCGCGTCCGAGGTGGCGAGGGAGGCCGCCCGCGTCGGGCTGGACGGGGTGATGGTCATGCCCGCCCTGGTCTATTCGTCCAAGCCCCACGAGACCGCCGAGCATTTCCGCGGCGTGGCGAAGGCGACGGACCTGCCGGTGATGGTCTACAACAACCCGCCCATCTACAAGAACGACGTGACGCCCGACATCCTGGCCTCGCTCACGGATTGCGACACCATCGTGTGCTTCAAGGATTCCTCCGGCGACACCCGCCGCTTCACCGACACGCGGAACATGGTGGGCGACCGCTTCGTCCTGTTCGCGGGCCTCGACGACGTGGTGGTGGAGAGCGTGATGCTCGGCGCGGTCGGCTGGATCTCCGGCATGTCGAACGCCTTCCCGCAGGAGGGCGAGACCCTGTTCCGCCTCGCCAGGGCCGGACGCTACGAGGAGGCGAGGGCGCTCTACGACTGGTTCATGCCGCTCCTGCACCTGGACGCCCGCCCCGATCTCGTGCAATGCATCAAGCTGTGCGAGGAGATCGTGGGACGCGGTTCCGCACTGACCCGGCCGCCGCGCCTCGCCCTGAGCGCAGGGGAGCGCGCCGACGTCGAGGCGATCATGGACCGGGCGCTGAAGAACCGCCCAAGGCTTCCGGACGTGGGGCTGAAGCCCGCGGCCTGATGCCTTCCTGGCAGGCGGCCGCGCCGCCTGCGATCCTTCTTCGATGAGCGATCCTTAAGCGGAGCGGAGCCATGGCGCGCCACACCTTCTTCTGCATCGACGGGCATACCTGCGGAAACCCGGTGCGGGTGGTGGGCGGCGGCAGCATTCCGCAGCTCAGGGGCGAGACCATGTTCGAGCGCCGCCAGCACTTCCTGGCGGAATACGACTGGATCCGCACCGGGTTGATGTTCGAGCCGCGCGGGCACGACATGATGTCCGGCTCGATCCTCTATCCGCCGACCCGGCCAGACTGCGACGTGGGCATCCTGTTCATCGAGACCTCCGGCTGCCTGCCCATGTGCGGCCACGGCACCATCGGCACCGTCACCATCGCCCTGGAGAACGGGCTGATCCACCCCAGGACCCCCGGCCTGCTCCGGCTCGATACCCCTGCGGGCGTGGTCGAGGCGCGCTACGAGCAGAACGGCCCCTTCGTCGAGCGGGTGCGCATCACCAACATTCCGTCCTTCCTCTACGGCGCGGGCTACGAGGTCGATGTGGAAGGGTTAGGAATGCTGATGGTCGACGTGGCCTATGGCGGCAACTTCTACGCCATCGTGGAGGCGCAGGACCTGTATTCGGATCTCGCGGACGTGAACCCGTCCGACATCCTGCGCTGGAGCCCCAGGCTGCGGGACGCCTTCAACGCCCGCTACCGGATCGCCCACCCGGACAACCCGGCCATCGACCGCCTCACGCACGTCCTCTGGACCGGCAGGCCGCAGAACCAGGGCAGCACCGCCCGCAATGCGGTGTTCTACGGCGACAAGGCCATCGACCGCTCGCCCTGCGGCACCGGCACCTCGGCCCGCATGGCGCATCTCGCCGCGCAGGGCCAGCTCAAGGAAGGCGACGAATTCGTGCACGAGAGCATCATCGGATCGACCTTCGTGGGCCGCATCGAAGGCCGCGCGCGGGTCGGGGACCGGGATGCGATCATTCCCTCCATCGAGGGCTGGGCGCGGGTGACCGGCTTCAACACCATCTTCATCGACGACCGGGACCCCTTCGCCCTCGGCTTCCAGGTGGTGGACCGGAAATCTCCTGCGTGACCGGAGGCCCCATGCGCGTCACGATCATCGGAGCGGGCATCGTGGGATCGGCGGCCGCCCACAGGCTTCTCGATGCGGG
>DATHAU010000030.1:0-4406 GCA_035296545.1 Microvirga sp. | reverse complement strand
GCGACCACCGGGCGGGGCTCGCGGCGCTCGACCACGGGCTCGGGAGCCGAGGGAGCGCTCGGGACCGCAGGCGCCCTGGCGTCCGACCGGAAGCCCTGGACCGCAGGAGCCGTCGACACTGTCACCGCGCCGGGCCTCAGGACGGGCTCGGGGTGGGCCGAGGCGGGGCCGCCCACCTGGGCCACCGGGGAGAGTTCCTGGTCGGCGTCGGATTCCCCTGAGGGACGCCGCACGAGGGTGCCGAGCTGCGCCGCCAGCTGCGTTTCGATGGACGGGCGTCCCGAGGATTCCACCTGGGGGCGGGGGGCCTGGTCGAGGACGGGCTCCAGGCGCTCCGGGCCTGCATCCTGGGCCTGGGCGGACGAGCGGGCTCCGGCCACGCGGACGATGTTGGTTTCGATCACCACGTCGTTGAGCCCGCCGATCAGCAGGAGATGCTCCACATTGTCCCGGCGCAGGAGCACGAGCTGGCGCTGCTTGTCGAGATCGTAGATGTCGACGATGCCGATCCGCGGCTGCCGGTTGCGGCCGCTGCCCGGCATCATCAGGCGCGCGCCCGCCAGCTTGCGGGCCACCAGGAAGAAGATCAGGAGCAGGACGAGGAAGATCGCAACGGCGGCGGCGATTTGGACCGGCCTTGACGCTTCGATACCGAAAAAAGGTGACACGATGAACTCTCAAGCCTTGTAAGGGCCTTTGCAGGCCAGTTCTGTGGCGGTTGTATCACATCGGCCGCCGATGCGAGCGGCAAGGTTAACCGATGGTTAACGGATCTGCCTCCCCACGGGGCCATCGGGACAGGCCGCCCTCCCGCGCCTTCCCGGATGCGCTCCGGCCGCCTTGCAATACAGGGGAATGTGGCCTCCATCGCCCAAAGCTCAAGGCCAAAGCCCCCGGCAAAGGGCCCTGGCCCCTTGCGCCGACCCTTGATGCCGCCTTAGAGGACAGTCAATACATTCCGTGTAGGACGCTTGTTCAAGGTTCACGCGGATCGCCGCCGTCCCGCCGCCGGACACGCCGCCTTCCTTGAGGGATATTGGAACTCCATGGCTCACATGGGCGATACGTCAAAGGCCGCGACCATCGACCGTGCCGACCGTCCGGGCCATATCGGGCTGGTCCTGCTGCTCGCCGGCGTTCTGGTGGGGGCGATCCTCAGCCTGCGGTTCCTGAGCAGCGACCAGGCCCAGCCGCTGATCCTGGGGCTGCTGGCGTTCTTCGCCATGGCCGGGGTGTTCTTCCTCTTCGCCATCGCCATCGGGGTCATCCAGTTCGCCGGCCAGACCGCCCGCAACGACATCACCAAGCTCATGGCCGACGCCTCGGGCGAGGGGCTGGTGGTGATCGAGGACGACGGGCGGATCGTCTACGCCAACGAGACCTATCTTGCTCTCGCCGGGGCGGACGGGGGCGAGGTGCGGCCCATCGAGCGCCTGTTCATGGGCGCTCCGGAGGTGTCCGAGGCGATCTACCGGCTCGCGCAGGCGGCCCGGGAGCACCGCACCGGAACGGAGGAGGTCCGCCTCTCGCCGGCGCTCGGCGGGTCGCAGGAATTCGGCTGGTACCGGGTGCGCGTCCGGCCGGTGCCGCGCCCCGGCGGCCGGCAGGCGGCCCTGTGGACCATCTCCGACATCACCCATGAGCGCGAGCGGCAGGAGAACGTCTTCCAGGAGCTCCAGCACGCCATCGACTATCTCGACCATGCTCCGGCGGGCTTCCTGTCCATCGACCCCAACGGCTCGATCATCTACCTCAACGCCACGCTCGCCTCCTGGCTCGACTACGACCTGGCCCAGGTGGGCTCCGGCGGCCTGAGCCTGGCCGACATCGTGCCGCGCAACGTGGTAGCCATGATGACCTCCTTCTCGGGGGAGCCCGGCGCAGTGCGCACGGAAACCTTCGACCTGGACCTGCGCCGCCGCAACGGCCAGTTCCTGCCGGTCCGCCTCTATCACCGCATCGCCTTCGGGCAGGACGGCCGCATGGGAGCCTCCCGCACCCTTGTGCTCAACCGCTCGCCCGGCCTCGACGTGGACGAGGGGCAGCGGGCCGCGGAGGTGCGCTTCGCCCGCTTCTTCAACAACACCCCCATCGCCATCGCCACCGTCAACCGGACGGGCCGGATCATCCATGCCAACGCGCCCTTCACCCGCCTGTTCGGCGCCCTGCCGCGCACGGGGGAGGGCGGCCAGGAGGGCAGCTCCATCGTGGACGCCTTCCGCAAGGGCAGCCCCATCGAGGCGGCCCTCAAGGCGGCGGCCGAGAACCGGGGCGACATCCAGCCCCTGGAACTCCAGACCGCAGGCGAGAACGGCGGCTCCGTCCGCCTGTGGGTCTCCCCCGTGGGCGACACGGGCCAGGACGGCGAGACGGCCATCCTCTACGCCCTCGACACCACCGATTTCCGCAAAGTGGAGGAGCAGCTCGCCCAGTCCCAGAAGATGAACGCCGTGGGCCAGCTCGCGGGCGGCGTGGCCCACGACTTCAACAACGTGCTCCAGGCGATCATCGGCTACAGCGACCTGCTGCTGGCCAACCACCGGCCCACGGACCCGTCCTTCCAGGACATCATGCAGATCAAGCAGAACGCGAACCGTGCCGCGAGCCTGGTGCGTCAGCTTCTGGCCTTCTCCCGCCGCCAGACCCTGCGGCCGGAGGTGCTGAACCTCAACGACCGGCTCTACGACCTCTCCATGCTGCTGAAGCGCCTCCTGGGCGAGCGGGTGGAGCTGGACCTGAGCCACGGCCGCGACCTGTGGTTCGTGAAGGCGGACGTGAACCAGTTCGAGCAGGTGGTGGTCAACCTGGCCGTCAACGCCCGCGACGCCATGCCGAGCGGCGGCAAGCTCGCCATCCGCACGGCCAACGTCCCCGAGGCCGATGCGGCCCGCCTGAACGTGAGCGCCATGCCGCCCGCCGATTACGTGGTGGTGGAGGTGTCGGACACCGGCACGGGCATGACCGCGGACGTGATGGACAAGATCTTCGAACCCTTCTTCACCACCAAGGAGGTGGGCAAGGGCACGGGGCTCGGCCTCTCCACGGTCTTCGGGATCGTCAAGCAGTCCGGCGGCTTCATCGACGTGGAGTCCCGGGTCGGCCAGGGCACCACCTTCCGCATCTACCTGCCGCGCCACATCCCCGACGCCCAGGAAGCGCCCGAGGAGGCCAAGGCCGAGACCGTCAGGAAGCCCGCCGCCGACATGACCGGCCAGGGCACGATCCTCCTGGTGGAGGACGAGGACCCGGTCCGCGCCGTCAACGCCCGGGCGCTCACGGCCCGCGGCTATACGGTGCTGGAGGCCGCCTCCGGCATCGAGGCCATGGAGATCATCACCGAGCGCGGCGCCCCGGTGGACCTGGTGGTGTCCGACGTGGTGATGCCCGAAATGGACGGTCCCACCCTGCTGGGCGAGCTGCGCAAGCTCTACCCGGGCCTCAAGGTGATTTTCGTCTCCGGCTACGCCGAGGAAGCCTTCCGCAAGAACCTGCCCGAAGGGGAGGAATTCAACTTCCTGCCCAAGCCCTTCAGCCTGCGCCAGCTCGTGGAGACCGTGAAGCAGGTGATGGGGCGTTAACGTCTTGTTAATCAAGCGTTTTATGGTTGCGCCGGAACGGCGTCCGTATGCGCCGCAATTCTCCTTTGAAGAACAAAAAATGAACTTGTAAAAGAGAACAAAATGAGTACATATATCTCCTCAACATCGCGTTGAGATTCAACCTCCCTCCGTGCCATAAGGATGTCTGGTCATGTCGCAGTCTTCCCTGAGACTGGTGGAAAGCTCATCAATGGATAAAGAAAAAACCAAGGCTCTCGACGCGGCGCTGTCCCAGATCGAACGCGCCTTCGGCAAGGGCTCGATCATGCGGCTCGGCAAGGGCCAGCAGCCGGTGGAGATCGAAACCGTCTCGACGGGTTCCCTCGGCCTCGACATCGCGCTCGGCGTCGGCGGCCTGCCGCGCGGCCGCGTCATCGAGATCTACGGGCCCGAATCCTCCGGCAAGACCACCCTTGCCCTGCACACCATCGCCGAGGCCCAGAAGAAGGGCGGCGTCTGCGCCTTCGTGGACGCGGAGCACGCCCTCGATCCGGTCTATGCCCGCAAGCTCGGCGTCAACCTGGACGATCTCCTGATCTCCCAGCCCGACACGGGCGAGCAGGCCCTCGAGATCTGCGACACCCTGGTGCGCTCCGGCGCCATCGACGTGCTGGTCATCGATTCGGTGGCGGCGCTGACGCCGAAGGCCGAGCTCGACGGCGACATGGGCGACGTGCAGCCCGGCCTTCAGGCCCGCTTGATGAGCCAGGCCCTGCGCAAGCTCACCGGCTCGATCTCCCGGTCGAAGACCATGGTGATCTTCATCAACCAGATCCGCATGAAGATCGGCGTCATGTACGGAAGCCC
>DATHAU010000029.1:0-2956 GCA_035296545.1 Microvirga sp. | reverse complement strand
CTCGATCAGGGTGCGGAACAGGTCCGTGTCGTAGTTGGAGTGCACGCCCTGGAGGATCGCCGAGATGCGCTCCAGGCCCATGCCGGTGTCGATGGAGGGCTTGGGCAGGCCGATGCGGTTGCCGGGCTCGATCTGCTCGTATTGCATGAACACCAGGTTCCAGAACTCCAGGAACCGGTCCCCGTCCTCCTCCGGGCTGCCGGGAGGGCCGCCCCAGAGCGCGTCGCCCTGGTCGATGAAGATCTCCGAGCACGGGCCGCAGGGGCCGGTATCGCCCATCTGCCAGAAATTGTCCGAGGTCGGGATGCGGATGATCTTGGAATCGGAGAAGCCCGCGATCTTCTTCCACAGGTCCGCCGCCTCGTCGTCGTCGTGGTAGACGGTGACGAGAAGCTTGTCCTTGGGCAGGTCGAACTCCCGGGTGATCAGGTTCCAGGCCAGCTCGATGGCCTGGGCCTTGAAGTAGTCGCCGAAGGAGAAGTTGCCCAGCATCTCGAAGAAGGTGTGGTGGCGGGCGGTGTAGCCCACATTGTCGAGATCGTTGTGCTTGCCGCCGGCGCGCACGCATTTCTGCGAGGTGGCCGCCCGGCTGTAGGGCCGCTTCTCCACCCCGGTGAACACGTTCTTGAACTGCACCATGCCGGCGTTGGTGAACATCAGGGTCGGGTCGTTGCGCGGCACGAGGGGGCTCGAGGCCACGACCTCATGGCCGTTCTTGGCGAAGTAATCGAGGAAGGCCGACCGGATTTCGTTGACGCCACCGAGGGTGTTTCGGGTCATGGGTTTTTCAAACTCAGGAAAAGGGGGCCTGTCACAGCCCGTCAAGGTCTTGCTGGAGGCCGGTTTTACCCGCCCGCGCCCGTACTGTCGAGGCGGCGATTGGACTGGTGGAGCGAATAGGCCCGCAAGGGGCGCGTCGGACCGGGGCGAGCGCCCACAGGGGCAAAGCCCGCCCGTTCGAGAAGCCGGCGGGAGCGCTCGTTGGGCTCGTCCACCAGGGCGACGAGGCGGCCCCGCCCCAGATCGTCGAAAGCATAAGCGATGATCCGGCTCAGGGCCTCGCCCGCATAGCCCCGCCCCCAGGCCTCTGGATGCAGCGCGATCAGGGGCTCCGCCTCGCCCGAGGCCTCCGGCCAGGCCTGCGCCGCCGGGCCTGACACCGGCTGGAGCCCGAGGACGCCGATCCAGTCGCCGCCCGCCGTGGCGAGCGACCACAATCCGAGCCCCTGGGATGCGGAAGCCGCGGCCTCGCACAGCATCCCGTCCACCTGAGCGCGATCGACGATGACGTCGTCGCACAGATAGAGCCGGACCTCGGGGCGGATCAGGAGCCCGTGCAACCGGTTCCCCTCCGCCGAGCGCAGGGGCTCCAGCCGCAATCGTGGCGTGGCGAACGTGGGCAGCATGGGTTCGATCATGGGCTCCGACGTGAGAGGCGGCCAGACGGACGTGGAAAGCGCCGGCGGGACGGGGATGGGCCGGCGCGGCCTGCGACATCTCCGGATCTTGCGATGCTCCGGCACCCGGATGCTAATCTCTTGCCTATAGTCTGAAGTCTTTTGACATATGATATTTCCAATGGCGACATGGATGGCGCCAGCGCGGCGCAAGCCCTCTCCCGGCCCTTCGGGCAGGAAACCCCTGAGAACCCTAGGGACATGCCTTCTGGTCCTGGCCTGCCTCGGCAGCCCGGCGGCAGCGCAGACCGGCGAGCGCGCCTGGCATGTGACCGCCTATGGAAGCCGTTGGGTCAATGCCGATCTCCTGCAGATCCCGGAGCGCAGCCTCAGGGGCGCCCTGACCGCCGAGGACGCCTATTTCGTCGGGGCGGGCCTCTCGCGGGTCGTCGTCCCCTCCTTCGCCATCCCGCTGCCGGGCACAAGCTTTGCGTTTCGCGGCAACCGGATCGAACTGGAAGGGCAGGTCCTGCGCCATTTCGGCGACCAGGGCCACTGGGAGGGAACGCTTGCGCTCATGTTCCGAACCGGACAGATCCCGCTCTTCGGCGGCCTGAGCGTCAACCTGGCCTTCGGCGAGGGCTTCTCCTATGCCTCATCGCGGCCGCGGCTCGAAGGGAGCTTCCGCGTCGAGCCGAGCCAGCTCCTCAACTACCTCGCCTTCGAGGCCGAGTTCTCCCACTCCTCCCTGCCGGGCGTCGCCTTCGTGCCCCGGATTCACCACCGCTCCGGAGTCTTCGGCCTCATCGCGGAGCGGGAATCCGGCTCCAACTTCATCGGAGCCGGCCTCAGGGTGGATTTCCGCTGATCCGCTCGGTGCGGGAGCCCACATGAAAAAAGACCGCCGCGATCTCTCGCGACGGCCCTCTGTTTGCCCTTGAAGGAGAGCAAAACCTTATTCTGCGGAGCCCTCGTCCAGGTCGTCCGCGGTGGGCGTCGCCTGGTCCAGGATGCGGTCGGCCAGGAGGCCGGCGTTCTGGCGGATGAGGCCTTCGATCTTATCGGCGACCTCGGGATTGTCGCGCAGGAACTGCTTCGAGTTCTCGCGGCCCTGGCCCAGGCGCTGGCTGTCGTAGGAGAACCAGGCGCCGGACTTCTCGACGATGCCGGCCTTGACGCCGAGATCGATGAGCTCGCCCACCTTGGAGACGCCCTCGCCGAACATGATGTCGAACTCGACCTGCTTGAAGGGCGGAGCCACCTTGTTCTTGACCACCTTGACGCGCACCGAGTTGCCGATCGGATCGTCGCGGTCCTTCAAGGTCGAGACGCGGCGGATGTCGAGGCGCACGGACGCGTAGAACTTCAGGGCGTTGCCGCCCGTGGTGGTCTCGGGGCTTCCGTACATGACGCCGATCTTCATGCGGATCTGGTTGATGAAGATCACCATGGTCTTCGACCGGGAGATCGAGCCGGTGAGCTTGCGCAGGGCCTGGCTCATGAGGCGGGCCTGGAGGCCGGGCTGCACGTCGCCCATCTCGCCGTCGAGCTCGGCCTTC
>DATHAU010000028.1:0-2541 GCA_035296545.1 Microvirga sp. | reverse complement strand
CAGTACCTCGCGCTGCGCTACACGGACCGGCTGGTCGAGGCCGGCATCGAGCCCTCGGTTGGCAGCGTCGGCGACAGCTATGACAATGCCCTCGCCGAGACGGTCATCGGGCTGTTCAAGACGGAGGTGATCCATCGGCGTGGTCCCTGGCACTCACTCGAGGCCGTCGAGTTCGCCACGCTCGAATGGGTGAACTGGTTCAACACCCGCCGCCTGCTCGAACCCATCGGCCACGTACCACCTGCAGAGGCCGAGAAGGCCTACTACGCAGCCCTTGAGGTCAGGTCGATGGCCGCGTAGCACCCAAACGAAATAGCCTCCGGAGAACCCGGCGCGGTTCACTCTTCGGAGGTAGGGTTTTTCGTGGCTTGGCGCAAGCGTGAAGTCCGGTCAGGGAGACGCCGCAGCGACCCTGACCGTCCGTGAAGTCGTGAGGCATGAGGTGTCCTCTCGCCCGCGCACCACGTTCGACAGCGAAATGAGAACGTGCGTGCCGGCAGAGGGGAAAGGTGGAGCCGGCGGAAAACGACTTGCCGACGGCCCCCCTCACCGCTTGAACAGCGGATGCTCCACCCGATCGCCCGCCTTGAGCCCGAGGCGCTTGGCCGTTCCGCCGATCACCTCCAGCACGGCGAGCACGGGCTCGCCGGAGGGGATGGTGCGCTCGGACAGGGGTTCGGCGTTTTCCGCGATTCGGGCCACCGTGCCGTCGGGGCGGATGAAGAGCATGTCGAGGGGGATGTAGGTGTTGCGCATCCACATGGAGATGGGCTGCACCTTCTGGAAGTCGAACAGCATGCCCCGGTCCGGCGCCAGGGTGCGGCGGAACATCAGGCCCTGCGCTCGTTCCGCGTCGTTGCGCGCGACCTCGACCTGGAAGGCGTGGCGCTGTTCGCCGCTGACTATCGCGAGAGATTCGAAGGTTTGCGCGCCCGCCGCCCCGGCGGCGAGGAAAACCGGACCGAGGAAGAAGAGCGCCGCCGCGAGGCGGCGCGTCAGGGCATGGGCCGCCATGGCCTAGTGCGACGACGGCAGGGCCGCCCCGTCCGGGCGCACCTCGGCGGCCATGAGGCCCTTTGGGCCGTCGCCGTAGCGGACATAGACCGTCTCGCCCGGGACGAGCTCGGTGATTCCGTAGCGCCGCAGTGTTTCCATATGAACGAAGATGTCCGGCGTCCCGTCGCCGCGGGTGAGGAAGCCGAAGCCGCGCAGGCGGTTGAACCACTTCACCGTCGCGGCTTCCAACCCGCTCGTCGGCGTCACCGACACGTGGGTGCGGGGCAAAGGCAGCTCGGAGGGATGCACTGCGCTCGCTTCGTCGAGCGACACTACCCGGAACGCCTGGAAGCCACGGCTGCGCCGGATCGCCTCAACGACGATGCGAGCTCCCTCGTTCGCCGACTGGAAGCCGTCCCGGCGCAGGCAGGTGACGTGCAGCAGCACGTCGGGCATCCCGTTGTCGGGCACGATGAAGCCGAAGCCCTTGGCCACGTCGAACCACTTGATGCGCCCGCTGATCTCGATGAGATCCAGCGGCGCCTCCTGCCGCTGATCGGTTGCACCGGCCTCGCGCTCGGAGCGGTTGAGGGACTGCTGCAATGGGAAGGCGCTCATGGCACCCATTCGAAAATCATCAGACATCAAGTTACACCAAGTCGAATCACGCCGCCTGATTCTCGAATCCAAGATATCATCGTCGTGAATCGGGGGAAGCCCGAAAGCTCCCCAACCCCCAAGCTTCCCCAAGCGTAGCCATTCCCTTGGGGAGAGCTGCGGCCTCGTTCCAGATCGACCTGCTGGATCACCTGATCCGCGATTTACCCATTGCAATCTCGCGGAGCCGAGTCGGGGCCCGGATCTGCTCCTGTTGTCCGCGTTGCCACGGGACACGCGTGAGAAGGCGGCCCTGATCTCAGCGTTCGCCCTGCGGCGAAGCCGCGCAGGAGCGCCCGATGAGAGCGGCCATCCCCCTTGATGACGCGGATCTCGGCTCGCGCTAACGCTCTGTCCGGGCCTCGGCGGCGAGGCCGGAACGGAGATCGGGCCGTGACGGCGGGGATGGGACCTGGCGGGCGTTTCGAGGCGGTGGATGCGGCGCGGGGGATCGCGATCGCCGCGATGATCGTGTTCCACGCCGCCTGGGACCTGAGCTTCCTGCGCCTCATCGCGACTCCGGTGGGCTCGCACCCGGCCTGGCAGGCATTCGCCATGAGCATCGCCGGCTCGTTCCTGGCTCTCGTGGGCGTCGGCCTCGTCCTGGGTCATGGGGACAGAATCCGGTGGCGCCGCTTCACCCGGCGCCTCGCCACCATCGCGCTCGCCGCGCTCGCGGTGAGCGTCGCGACCTATCTCGCCTTTCCAGACAGCTTCATCTTCTTCGGCATCCTGCACATGATCGCCGTAGGGAGCGTGCTCGCCCTTCCGTTCCTGCGGACACCCATCTGGCTCGTCGCGGGAACGGCGGTCGTGGTGCTGGCGCTGCCCGCGTTCTTTCGCTCGCCCCTCTTCGACGATCGCCCCCTCGCCTGGATCGGCTTCTCC
>DATHAU010000027.1:0-10101 GCA_035296545.1 Microvirga sp. | reverse complement strand
AGGATGCGCGGGCGGGGACGGGTGAGGAGTTCCTCCAGTTCCAGGCCGTGCAGGGCGTCTTCGGCGAGCGGAGGGCCAGCATCCTCCAGATACAGGGCTGCCGCATGCGGCCGGACGATAACGATGCCCTCACGGTTGGCCTGCAGGTAACGCAGGGGATTGCGCCAGACGGGCAGGGCACCATGATCGGACAGGCGAGCATCATAGAGGGTGTCCTCGCCGATGGCCCAGGCACGCCCGAGCCAGGTTGCCAGCTGACCGGTCTTGCTGCACCACGCCACGATGTCGAGGGCCGTGCCCCATGGGTCCGTCACAAGGAACAGGAAAGCGCGGGTGCCTTCCGTTCCGAGGGGAGAGTGGTGCTCGAACTCGAAGCCGTCCTGGCCGAACACTACGTAGCCTGCCTTGAGGGGCGGAGGGCCGATCAGGGCGTTGAGGGGAACGCCCATGGCGTGGAAGCGCTCAACCTCACTGGGCGTCAGGTTCGGAAGATAGTCGAAGGTACCGGCAACGTAGGGCGGGGTGAAGAGGCCCTCAGTCATGGCGGACCTCCCTGATGATCCCCGCCAACTCTGCAAGGACGGCAGCCGTGGCCGGACTCACCCGAAACCTTCTCGCTACCGAGCGGATGGAAGGGTAGGAGAGAAGTTCGTTCTGGCCTGCCCAATCGAACAGATCAGGGCACGAGTTTACTCGACGCTGTCTGCGCCGTGTGCTATAAGCTTTCATAATGCAAAAATCCTTAGCCCCGAGCACCCCGTGCATCGGGGTTTTTCTTGCGCTCTACCGGGGAGGTTGTCGGGAGTGGCTCAGGCTGACGGATGGCTCTTGGAGCTGATCCAGTCGATCAGGTCACCAGTGCGAAAGCCAAGCTTTCGGACGCCGAGTTGGATTGGCTGAGGTACTTGGCCGGCTCGATAAAGGCGTCGCCAGTGCGGGACAGAGAAGCCACAAAACGTTGCAGCTTCTTTGGTATTAAGAACACGGTGCCGAGCAATGTCACTCGGCAGTTCGCCGGTAAAAGGCATTCAACTTCTCCAACTGGTGCCGGTGTGCAGGAGCGCTCATCGGCAATTGGAGGTGTACATTGAGGTTGCCGGCCTTCGCACGAAGCAACAAGAGCAATGCTCTTGTTGCTCTTGTTGCTCTTGTTGCTTTATTTGCGCTCTTTGCGTCGACCTGCTGCTCTGAAAATCGAGTCCCGGCTCAGCTGTTCGCCTTCTCGAAGCCTCTGGGTGACCGCTCTCACAAGATCTTTATTCGCGAGCTCCTTCGGTTGAGGTATTTGGTCTCCGTATAACTCCCGAAGAATAATTTCCGCTCGGCCACGCTTACTCTGCGTTCGCGGCTTTCTACTGCGAAGATCTTGGCTGTTGCGCGCAGGGTCATCTAAGACTGAGTTCAGGGCGCGGGAGTTGGTATCCGGCGATTGCGCCGCTGTGCTGGCAGGTTGCGCGACAAAGAGGTTCTGCAACTCCTTGAATTTGATCAGTGGCACGCCTTGAATCGCGCCTTCATCGGTCAGCAATGTACCGGAAGGCATACCTTGAAGTTCCAACTCGGCATACCGACTGCCCCAGTGCTGGGGCAGAATCGGAAGAATCCGACCGTCGTCAGCCCGCGCATAGCTGGGCAATGCACCGGTGAAGAGATGCTGATGCAGATCGTAGAGCGTACTCTCTTCAAGCGTTGGCTCAAAGAGTTCGACCTCGGAGCCGTCAGCGTTCTCGACGATACCCATTGACCGAGGACCGCCCCGTTTCTCCTCCTCAGCCGCCTCGATAGGCTTCCAAAGCTTGACAGCAAGAATCACTGCCAACCCGATCGTCACGTAACCCTTGGGCAGGAATTCAGTTATGTTGTTACCCTCCCTTTGGTTTCCTCATCGCTGTTGAACACGCACTGCCGCAAGTATTCTCCCCATGCATTCAAGGCGCTTTGCTTCTCCCTAGCGTAGGTTGCTTTGTTGTAGATTCCAGCAACGCCTGCCTTGTGGCCGGAGATGTGGTTCAGGATTGCTTCAACCACGTGGGGAAGGGTGCTAAGTTCGCCAAGGCGGGTTGCAACTGTCCGGCGGAGGTCATGCAGGCGCCAAGGGCGGACCTTCACGCTCGTCTGCGCTATACGCTTGTCTAAAGCTGCCTTGGCCTTGCTCCAGCCCTGAAACCCGCCCGCACCATCTCCGAAGACGAGCACGCGGCCCTCGCGCTGTGTGGCGCCGCGCAGGACTTCCAGGGCGGCATCGCTCAACGGCACATCATGGGGCAAGCCGTTCTTGGTCCGCTCCCTTGGGATGACCCAGAGAGCCCGCTCTTGGTCGATCTCCTCCCAGTGCATGGTCCCGACTTCTTCGCGGCGCTGGGCCGTCAGAAGAAGGAGGCGAACAATGCGCCCGTAATCATCATCCCGGCAGGCCTTCCATATGGCGGCCAACTCGGCGTCTCGAAGGACGTGATCCCGAGAGACCTCCTCAGTTGCTTTGTTGGTGCCGACAACAGGATTGTTCTCGACCAAGCCTTCTCCCATTGCCCATGAGAACAGGGCTGACAGGGAGGCACGGGCGCGGTTGGATGCAAAAGGGCCCTTTTCCTTCGCAATCTCGGAAAGCTGCTCGGCTACGTTCGCTCGATGGACCTTATGTATGGGCATCTCTTTGAGAGGGGCCCAATGGCGGGTCAGGTGCCGCTCAACCTCTTCATAGCTCCTGGGCTTGAGCTTTGGCTTAGCGCACTCCTCAAGATAGCGATTGGCGACACTGCCCAAGGTGACAGACGCACGGACGCGGTTCTGTGTCTTTTCGGTCTGCGGGTCGCCTCCAAGATGCACCTTGGCGAGAATGTTGCGAGCCTCCTCCCTGGCCCTGTCAGGGTTCAGAGTCTCAACGGAGCCGATCGTGACGCGGCGCTGCTGCTTGCCGACCCGGTACTGTGCAATCCAGACCCGTTTGCCACCCGCTCGGATGCGCACGCCAAAGCCAGGCAGGGCGTCGTCAAAGACAATGACTTCACTCTTGCCGGGCGGCAGTTCCAACTTTGCGATGTTCGGCTTGGTGAGACGCACAATTGACCCTTTGGGAAGCATATGGGAAGCAACTTTACGATCTCTCGTGATCGCTTCCGGTTGCCTCATACTGAGGGTAGCGCTAGGAATTAGCGATTGGCAAGCCCCAATGATGCTTCCCAATTGCTTGTGAGCACATATAACCCCGGACTACGAATCTGGGGGTCAGAGGTTCGAATCCTTTCGGGCGCGCCATTCCTTTCAAACCTTTAGCTTTGGCTGATTAGAGGCTTGCTTCCCAGGATTTGGGATCGGGAAGCGCAGCGTCGAAAAGCCCGGGTCTGGGTTCCAAAGTCTCTCCAGTTCTTGATCAGGCGCTAACCTTCCTACGCGCGTGTTCCCGGCCAGAGGTCTAAAGCGCCGATGCGGTCCGGCGAAAGTGGCTGTTAGGCTCCAGGTCCCAAGACCGCCCTCGGCCCCGTGCGGAACCTGACGGACGCCCTCAATGAAGTGTGTCGGCGACTGCCGCACTCGCGGTCCGGTTTGTCCTCGTCGAAGCAGGTGAATTGCGTCCCGAGCCAAAAGTCGCCCGGGAACGCTTCAGCGGTCTTCATTCAATAGCGTTTCGGCATGCTGCCTCACGGGCGTGGACGGCCCGCAGCGTCAATCGTGACGTGCTGTCCGGAAATCGGATCGAGAATGGTCATGGCAGCCTCCCGCATCGGATACATGGAGAACGCTCCACGCCCGTTCTGGATCGGTCTGATCGAGGTTCTGGTTGCGAGCCTCTTACCGACGCGTGCGCTCGAACACACAAGGCAGAACGGGGCGGATATTCAAGTCATTCCACATGCCTCTGCACGCCCAACTTGGTGATGACGTCTTTCCACGTCGCGACCTCCTTCTGAAAGCGGTCCTGATGCGCCTGGGCGGTGCGCTCTGATGGGCCGAAGACCTGCGTTCCTACGCCGGCAAAGCGAGCCTTGATGGTGTCGTCATTCAATGCGACCTGCAGGGCTTGGTTCAGGATTTTGACCACCTCCTGCGGCGTGCCCTTCGGGGCATAAAGGCCATGCCAGATCACGAACTCGAAATCCGAAAGCCCCGCCTCCTGCATGGTGGGGACGCTCCCGATCACATCAAGACGATCTTTCGACGTGACGCCGTATGCCTTGATGGTGCTTCCCTGGATCTGCGGGACAGCCGTCGTGGACTGGTCGCATAGGACATCGACGCGACCCGCCATCAGGTCCCCCATGGCAGGGCCCGTTCCGCGATAGGCGACTTCCGTGAACTTTATGCCGAGCGCCTGTTGAAGCAGCAGATTGCAGAGATGCGAATTGGAGCCCACGCCCGCATGGGCTGCGGTGGTCTTGCTTCCGTCAGACTTCAGTTTGGCCAGGAGAGCCTTGGCATCGGATGCCGGATAATCCTTTCTTGCGGTGACAACCATCGGGCCATAGTTCACGAGACCTATCGGCTCCACATCCTGCAGCGTGTCGTAGGACAAATTCGAATAGAGGGAAGCGCCGGCCGCCAGCGCTACATGGTGGATGAGGAGAGTGTAGCCGTCCCTTTCGGCCTTTGCGAGACGCGCCGCGCCCGTTGTGCCGCCCGCACCGGCAACGTTCTCGATGATCACCTGCTGCTTGAGGGTGCTGGACATGGACTGACCGATCAGCCGTGCGATGGCATCCGAGGGTCCTCCAGCCACAAAGGGCACGATCAGGGTAATGTTGCGGTTCGGATATCCTTGCGCCACCGCCGTTCCCAACGAGAGTACGGCGCCAGCGATCGCCACGATTGTGATCTGCAACAGATGTTTCATGGGGCTTCCTAAGTATTTGACTGTTGTACTCGGATCGATCGTTCTCCCGATCTCATGCTCGGTCGGAACACAGGGAACCAGTACAGGGCTGCAGAGACGCGACATTCGACAGGTCGTCCATCAGGCTATGCCCAACTTGTCAATACGCGGGCGCCCAACCTGCAGGCGATGGCCCTTGTGCGTCCGACGCCTCCAATTTCACTGCACGGTTGCCTGTGCAACGAACATGTCAGCCATGAGATCCCACGACACGGGGCTTTCCTGCACCGGGGCAACCAGAACGGTTCGGCCGGCCGCATCGGCGATTTCGAAACGCATGCCGCGGTGGGCCGCTGCTTCTCGCGACAGCTCGTTGGCGCTCCGAACGACCTCCGCGAGCAGGGCAGCCATATCCGCAAGCTCGATCCCATCGGTATCCTCCACGACGCCAAAGTCATCGCGAATATGGAAGTAGTAGATGCCCACCGAGTTGCTGCCCTATCAACACGCGGAACCGCGCTCACCTTTGAACAGGTACTTGTAATAGCTCCGCGCTGTCTATGCCTAGTCGGACGATCAGTCTAGGTCACCGCTGGTGTCGCTCAGGCATATTTTCTTAACGGAACCGTAGCAGGTGTCGGCGCATTCTTAGTCTAATACGCCGGAGATAACCCCAAAGGGCTTCCATGGACAGAACGCGGCGAGCAGCCCTGATTGCTGACCCGGATGACTATTTTAGAATTGCTCTCGAAACGATTCTGCTCGGTAAGCTCGGGTTTGCCGTCGTCCATCACGTCACAACCCTTGATGAAGCGTTTGACTGTCTGATCAAGCAGCCTG
Source organism: Microvirga sp. (assembly GCA_035296545.1). GTDB lineage: Bacteria > Pseudomonadota > Alphaproteobacteria > Rhizobiales > Beijerinckiaceae > Microvirga. The sequence continues at coordinate 4,454 of DATHAU010000027.1, read as the reverse complement.
AGATTTCGTTGAGCTTGTTCGAACTCAATCTGCCAGGCGTCTCCGGGGCGACCAGCCTGACAGCGGTGCGCGATTGCTTTCCGAATGTTCAAGTTGCCGTGGTGTCCACATCGGTCCGGAGGCAGGACATTCTCATGACCCTGGACGCCGGGGTTCACGGGTACGTGCCCAAGAATGCGAGCCCTGCCGAACTGACCGCTGCTCTCAAGCTGATTGTTGACGGCATCATCTACGTTCCGCCATCCATGGCCAGCACCCCGTCCCTGGTTCTGGAGGGGCCGGTGCTGAATGCAAAGCCCGCAAGAGGGGCTGCACCCCCGGACCCGCTGACTCCGAGACAGCGGGAGGTGCTTGGGCTGCTTCTGAAGGGCAAGTCCAATAAGGAAATTGCAAGAACGCTCAACCTCGGCGAGGGTACGGTCAAGGTTCACATGGCGGGCCTGTTTCGGGCCTTGGGCGTCAACACGAGAGCGGCCGCAGCCGTGGCGGGCACGCAACTGATGAACGGACGGGAATCAGCGGCGTGACATTCCGGCCAAGCCGGTGTCCGCGAACCGATGCGCCGGTAACCACCGCCGTGCGATGTCGCTCAAGCCTTGAGGTTCTCAGGTCTCCCATGAATGGCGGAACCTTCGAGGCCGAAGACTAATCAGCCAGATGGCCTAGGGCATTTGCTTAGTTTCAAACGCCTCAGCGATCATCTACATGTCTCAAACATTGCTTACAGCTTGAGCATTGATGAATTGATTGCAGGTTAAGCAGAACAATTGAAGTCAAACTTCCTAATCGTCAGGGGCAGACGTGGGGTTCAGGCCGCGAATTCAGTCATGAGAACTGAACGCGGCCTTTTTATTTCGGCGGACAGGAGCAACGTCTGCCGTAAAGCCTCGACCTGCGCTCCTGGCGTTTGATGACGCGGCAGCCGATCATGGATTAGGCCAACTAGCTGAATTGAGGGCCGGGCCGTTTCGATGGTTAATAAGCACAACTTAGGAGAAGAGCTGGGGGCTCCGATGATCGTGTTAATGGCTGCCGCGTTGGTGGGTGGGGTAGGAAGCTTCGTTGTTCTTTGGCCCTATGGAGCACTCGCTGCACTCCTCGGCGCGCAGGTTGGCGCGACCTCCCTGGCCCTCATGGCGGGTCTGCTTCTGGCCTCGCGCAGGGCGAAGATGGAACAGAATCAGAGTTCCGCGCTCAGCCTCGCCTCAAGCGTTTGAGGCGCAGGGGATTGCTCCGCTCAGCGGACTCCAAGCTGCAAGAACGGACCCTGACCGGAGCGTGGCGGAACCTGCACCGTTGAGAGCCTCGCGCCCTCGGTCGTAGACTGGCAGGAAGCACCCTCATGGCCCGCGCGGCAGACGAAAACTGGCCCAAGGGCCAGCGTGTTGTCGTTCCTCACCCTCGGCGGGGCGGCAGATTCCGGCATGATGCCCGGACCGAGGCGCAAGACCGGATCGATGCGGCCGTGCGGACCACGTATGCCGAATTGCTCCTCCAGCCCTTGTCTCCACAACTGCTCAAGCTCGTCTGTGAGATCGAGATGCGGCGAGGGGCGTCCTGACATGGCCGTTGAGAACACGCTGCGCGACCAGATGCTGGCAGCTGTGCCGAGGCTGCGGGCCTTCGCCGTTTCATTCACCGGCCATCGCGAGCATGCCGATGACCTGGTGCAGGACACCCTGCTGCGGGCTTGGACCAACATCGACAAGTTTGAGCGCGGTACGAACCTCGAGGCGTGGCTCTTCACGATCCTGCGCAACCAGTTCCACTCCGAGTACCGCAAACGCAGGCGCGAGGTGGAGGACGCAAACGGCTCCCATGCGGCCAGGCTCAAGACTTACCCTGAGCAACACGGCCACCTCGATTACGAGGACTTCCGCGCAGCGCTCACCAGGCTCCCGTCCGAACAGCGCGAGGCGCTGCTTCTGGTCGGAGCTCAGGGCATGTCCTACGAGGAGGCGGCTCACGTGACGGGCGTTGCCCTGGGGACGATCAGGAGCCGAGTAAGCCGCGCCCGGAGCAGGTTGGCCGCCTTGCTGGACATCAACAGCGAGTTGGAGATCGGGCCGGACGCCATGACAAAGGCGGCGTATACGGCGGAATGAGCACATTGTTTGCTCATTCCGCCCAGGCCTGCCTTGGTCGGAGCACGTCCGGTTGCACCCAGGCCAATCGTCTTTCGGCCAAGCCTCCGAGGTCTTCATCCCGTGAAGGTTCACGCACAAGCCCGGTGCCTTCCATCCGATAGAGTCAGATCCCCGCAAATCAGGCACTGTGGTGGTGTCCAAAGCCGATGGCCAAGGACAGGTTTTCCTCCCCGCGACTTCAGCGCCTCGGCTTGCGCGGGGCGCTTCTCTTTGTCGGGGTAATCAGTCAGCATGTGCTGCTCTTTGGGGCTCCGCTAGATGAGCGAGCCCTCTACTTCACTTGGGCTCACCCGCGGCTCCTGCAATCGGCTAAGCTTCATTGGACTATCGGATGTGAGTGACCCCCGCGTATCGTCCATGGTCCGGCCCGGCGGTAGCGTGCAGATGCCGCCGGGCCTCCGCGCTCGAGGCCACGGGATGAATTGCCCGCAGAAAGCTGGATGCCAATGGTCCTCGGAGGCCGGGCCAATGCGGCACGGTGAATGCCTCGCCGGCTGCATCGCGCACCGCCTCACGGCTCGTGGAGGCTCTCGTCCTCACCATCGCTGCTCGGATCGGCGACAGGCACAAGGGAAACAAGGGAGCGTCTTCCGGCATCTTGTGTGACGTGGCCATCCGAGAAGGCGCGCCTGAAGGCCTCCTCCCAGCGTATGGGCATCGCCATAGATCGCACCACGAGGCGCAAGGCAGCAGGCCTGTGCGGGGCCACTACTGCCTGTGGCCTAGACCGATTCGCTGAATTGACGCGCCGGCCCAGTGTACGCGTGAATAGGTCCACCTGACGGAAAGGGGTGGGGGCTCCGATGATCGTGTCGTTGGCGAAGGCGTTCGAGTTCGTCCCAGGAGCCTGGTTCGGAGGCAATGGCGCATGACCATTCTCGATCCTCTCACCGGAAACTTGGTCGAGATCGAGATCCCGGAAGCCCGTAGACCTCGGTAACTTGCCTGTAAATCCCCTGCCTTCATCGGCGGGGCGTTTTGAGGAGAGTGCTGCTATGCAGACAGATGACTCACTGAACGGCCTTCGCCTCACCCGCATCATGGCCGGAACGCTCGTGGCCTTCCTGATCGTCGGGGCGGCCTGGCTCGATTACGCCTCCCCCATTCCTCATCATGTCCGCGTCCAGGCTCAGGCCCTGGCAAAACTCAAGGCGCGCGTCTACGCGCGTTAGTCTTCAGGAGAAACGATAAGAGAGGCGCCGAGCGTTTCCCTCTCGTTTTGAAGGGACGGCGTTCGGGAGTTCGAGGTCGATCCGCTCGAAACCGAGATGGTTCTTGGGGCACCCGATGCAACGGATGCGTCAACCTTCTGAGCCGATACAAGAATGGGCGACGGACCGCACCTCAGATGCAAGGCGCGTGAGACCCAAAAAGAAGCGCCCCAAGAACTGGAGCGCTATGAAGTTGCCAGATCACCTGTAGGGGCAAAGATCTGGGGAGGGCTTCATACCTACCCGATCGATCCACATCAATAGCCATCCACGAGGCCGACCGTGCTGGGACGAGCGTGAGCAAGCTGTTTTGCAAAGAAGGCTTGAGGCTTTGCTCCCGATCGGTGTCATTTCCTCGTCTGCTGTGTCTTTCGGAATACAGCCAAGGTTCAGGGAATGGAACACTCTGATTCTGTCCAGGATGGGGACTGGGGGCATCCCCCTCCTGTGACCCGGCGCCCCGGTGCATAACCGGGGCGCTTCCCGTTTCAGGATCATCAGGAGGTCTGGGCTGCCCTTAAGCTTCCGGTCGAGCCGGAAGGCTGCCGGTTACCTCACCTCAAAGGGTAGCCTTCCTATCCAGCACGAATGGTCCAGGGAAGCGGCGAGCATTGGACCCCAGGCGCACGCCAGGACAGCGCGTTCTCCCTGCAGAGAGGCTATTGGAGGGAGTGGGTATCCAGCGGCATGGTATGGACGGTTCGGCCGGACGCGTCTGCGATCTCAAGTCTCCAGCCCTGCCATTCCTCGGCCGCCGATGGGTCCTCGGTCCGGAGTTCCTCGATCATCTCCATGGCCGAGACCAGAGCTGACTGGATGCTGAAGGCTTCTATGCCCTCATCGTCCCGGATCATGGCCTTGCCGTTCGTCAGATGGAAGCAGTAGCGCGTGGCGCCGCCGACATCGAGCACAAGAGACGCTACAGACTGCGCCAGCATCATCATACTAATCCCTGTGAACGCCTGGGAGACTTCGCTGAGGCAGGGTCCGACGTCCCGCGTGTCTTCGCAAGTGTGGTGAATGGTTACTTCTCTTGATCGCCGTTGGCGCGGGCGGGCAAGAGCTGTGAGACATCGATCCAGCCGGTGCAGGACTT
>DATHAU010000026.1:0-2870 GCA_035296545.1 Microvirga sp. | reverse complement strand
CCCGACGCGGCCGAAACGCCCCTACCCGCGCTCGTGGAAGAAGCCGTAGACCGTGCGGGCCGTGGCGGCGTTCACGCCGGGGGTTTTCATGAGGTCTTCCAGGGCGGCGCGCTGGATCGCCTTGACGGTTCCGAAATGGTGCAGGAGCGCCCGCTTGCGGTTCGGGCCGATGCCCGGGATCTCGTCGAGGGGGTTCTTCACCAACTCGCGCTTGCGCTTGGCCCGGTGGCTGCCGATGGCGAAGCGGTGGGCCTCGTCGCGCAGGCGCTGCACGAAGTAGAGCGCCGGGTCCCGGGGCGGCATCTTGAACGGGGGCTGATCGGGCTTGAAGAAGGTTTCGCGCCCGGCGTCGCGGTCCCGGCCCTTGGCGATGCCCACGAGCGCCACGTCGCTCTCGCTGACGCCCACCTCCGCCAGGGCCCGGCGGGCCGCTTCGAGCTGACCCTTGCCGCCGTCGATGAGCACCAGGTCGGGCCAGGACGGGAAGCCGTCCTCGTCGCCCCCCGGCGCATCCGCATCCGCGGTCCTGGGCTCCTCCTTCACCAGGCGGGCGAAGCGGCGCTGCAGCATCTCGCGCATCATGCCGTAATCGTCCCCGGGCTTCAGGTCCTCCGACTTCATGTTGAAGGTGCGGTAGTGCTGCTTCATGAAGCCGTTGGGGCCCGCCACCACCATGGCGCCCACCGCGTTGGCGCCCATGATGTGGGAGTTGTCGTAGACCTCCACGCGCCGGGGCGCTTTCGCCAGCCCGAAGGCCTGGCCGAGGGAGACCAGGAGCTTCTGCTGCGAGGCGGTGTCGGCAAGCCGCCGCCCGAGGGCTTCCCGGGCGTTGCGCAGCACGTAGTCGATGAGCTGGCGCCGCTCGCCCCGCTGGGGCGCGTGGATCTCCACGCGGTTCTCCCCCTTGGTGGAGAGGGCCGCCGCCATCAGCTCCGCGTCCTCGATCCCGTGGGACAGGAGCACGAGGCGCGGGGCGGGCTTGTCGTCGTAGAACTGGGCCAGGAAGGAGCCCAGAACCTCCTGCGGGCTCATGGACTTGTCGGCCTTCGGGAAATAGGCCCGGTTGCCCCAGTTCTGCCAGTTGCGGAAGAAGAACACCTCCACGCAGAACTGCCCCGCCTGCTCGTCGAGGGCGAACACGTCCGCCTCCTCCACGGACTGGGTGTTGATGCCCTGCACGCCCTGGATGGCGGAGAGCGCCGCGAGCCTGTCGCGGCAGCGGGCGGCGCGCTCGAACTCCAGCTCCTCGGCCGCCTGCTGCATCTCCTCGTTGATGCGCTGCTTCACCGCGTTGGACTTGCCCGACAGGAAGGCGCGCGCCTCCGAGACCAGCCCGGCATATTCCTCCGGCGCGATCTCCCTCGTGCAGGGGCCGGAGCAGCGCTTGATCTGATAGAGCAGGCAGGGCCGCGTCCGGTTCTCGAAATAGCTGTCGTTGCAGGAGCGCAGCAGGAAGGCGCGCTGAAGCGCGTTGATGGTGCGGTTCACCGCCCAGACGCTGGCGAAGGGGCCGTAGTAGTCGCCCCGGCGCTTGCGCGCGCCGCGATGCTTGACGAGCTGCGGCGCCTCGTGGTCGGCGGTGAGCAGGATGTAGGGCAGGGACTTGTCGTCCCGCATCAGCACGTTGTAGCGGGGCTTGAGCTGCTTGATCAGGTTGGCTTCGAGGAGAAGCGCCTCGGTCTCCGTGGCCGTGGTGACGAATTCCATGGAGGTGGTCTCGCCGATCATCCGGGCGATGCGGTTGGAATGGGCCTGCCCCCGGGCATAGGAGCCGACCCGCGCCTTCAGGCTCTTGGCCTTGCCCACGTAGAGAACGTCCCCCCGGCCGTCGAGCATCCGGTAGACCCCGGGCGCGTTGGGAAGGGTGGTCCAGAACCGCTTGATCACCTCCGTGCCCCGCTGGACCAGGCTGGGATTGGCCTCCAGGTCGAACTCCACATCGGAGCCGCTCTCCAGGGAGACGGCGCTGTCGTCCTCCTCGTTGTCCAGGATCTCGGGCGGAACGTCGTTATAGGTGTTGCGGCTCATGGGGGAGATTTAGGGGCTTAGAGGTCTTCGGGAAAGTGCCGCCGGCCAACTGGCGCAGGCCGCCCATCCGGTCTACACGGCTAAGCTGCTGAAAACGGGGAGCCGCACATGCGCCTGTCGATCATCACATCAGCCGTGGTTGCGGCCCTGGTGGGCTTCGGCAGCACCATCGCGCTCATCATCGAGGCGGCCCGGGCGGTGGGGGCGGACGCGGCGCAGACCTCCTCCTGGGTGGCGGCCCTGTGCCTCGCCATGGCCGGGTCGAGCGGGTTCTTGAGCGTGCGCTACCGGATGCCGGTGGTCACCGCCTGGTCGACGCCGGGCGCGGCCCTGATCGGAGCCTCGAGCGGCATCTCGATTCATGCGGCGGTGGGGGCCTTCCTGCTGGCGGGCGGGCTGATCGTGCTGGCGGCCTTCGTGAAGCCCTTCGGCCGGCTCATCGAGCGCATCCCCACGGCGATCGCCGCCGCCATGCTGGCGGGGATCCTGATCCGCTTCGTCATGGCGGTGTTCGAGAGCGCCGGGGCGGCGCCCGCCCTCGTGCTGCCGCTGGTGGGCCTCTTCCTCCTGGTCCGCCTGTTCAATCCGGCGCTGGCGGTGCTGGCGGTGCTGTTCGTGGGCCTGGGCGCCGCCCTGGGGACGGGCCGGGCCGGAGCCCTGCCGTCGGATCTGAGCCTGTCGTCGCTGGCCTTCATCGCCCCCGCCTTCGAGCCGGCGGTCCTGATCGGCCTCGGCCTGCCGCTGTTTCTCGTCACCATGGCGTCCCAGAACCTGCCGGGATTCGCGGTGCTGCGCGCCTCCGGCTATGCGCCCCCGTCCCGCCCGATCCTGGCCGTGACGGG
>DATHAU010000025.1:0-4774 GCA_035296545.1 Microvirga sp. | reverse complement strand
GGGACCTGAACCGGCAACGGCGCGCCTTCCTTGAGCAAGGGCCCCTCACGGTGGAACGCCGAGCCGCAGCCCTGGACAGCCTAGCCAAGGCCGTTCTGCGCCATGGGGACGGTTTCGCCGCGGCCATCGCGGCGGATTTCGGGCACCGCTCCGCTCACGAGACGAGGCTTGCCGACCTCTACCCCGTGGTCGCGGGCCTGCGCCACGCCCGCAGGAATTTCCGCCGGTGGATGAAGCCGCGCCGCCGGCCGATCGGGATGATGTTCCGGCCCGGATCGGGACGCATCGTCTATCAGGCGCTCGGGGTGGTGGGCATCCTCAGCCCCTGGAACTATCCGGTCCAGCTCACCCTCTCGCCCCTTGCGGGAGCGATCGCGGCGGGCAACCGGGCGATGATCAAGCCGTCGGAACTGACGCCGCGCACCTCCGCCCTGCTGGAGCAGGTGATCCGCGAGGTCTTCGATCCTGGCGAGGTGGTTGTCGCAGGGGGCGGCGCGGACGTGGCGAAGGCCTTCTGCGAACTGGACTTCGACCACCTGCTGTTCACCGGCTCCACGGCGGTGGGCCGCCAGGTGATGCGGGCGGCGGCCGAGAACCTCGTGCCCGTCACCCTCGAACTCGGCGGCAAGTCCCCCGCTATCGTGGCGCCGAACTATCCGCTCGAAAAAGCCGCCGAGCGGATTGCGGTCGGCAAGCTGTTCAGCGCCGGGCAGACCTGCATCGCGCCGGACTACGTCATGGTTCCGCGCGGGCAGGAGGAGGCGTTCGCAGGGGCCTTCCGCGACGCCGTGGCGCGGCTCTATCCGACGCTCGCGGCCAATCCCGACTACACGGCGATCCTCGACGAGCGCCATTACGGGCGGCTGCGCGATCTCGTGGCCGACGCCAGGGCGCGCGGGGCCGCGGTCCACGAGATCAATCCGGCGGGCGAAGCCTTGGATGCGGGGGCGCGCAAGATGGCGCCCGTGGTCCTCACCGGGGTTCCCGAGGATGCCCTCGCCATGCGGGAGGAGATCTTCGGGCCCGTGCTCCCGGTCCTGGCCTACGAGAATCTGGAAGGGGCCTACGGCTTCATCAACGCCCGCCCGCGGCCCCTGGCGCTCTACCTGTTCAGCCATGAACGGGAGGTGGTGGACCGCACCCTGGAGCGCACCGTATCGGGCGGGGTCTGCGTCAACGACACCCTGCTCCATTGCGTGCAGGAGGAGCTGCCCTTCGGCGGCGTGGGCGCGAGCGGCATGGGAGCCTATCACGGCGAGCAGGGCTTCAGGACCTTCAGCCACGCCAAGGCGATTTTCCATCAGGCGCGCCTCAACGGGGCCGGCATGACGAAGCCGCCCTACGGCTCGCGCATGAACCGCCTGCTGTCCTGGCTGCTGCGATAGGGCTCTAGAGCTGTTTCCACTCCCATGGAATCAGCTCTCTTCCTGGATGCTCCGCATTTTTTGCGGCGAACCGGATCCACTTCGCCGAAAAATGCTCTAGTGCAGCGGGGCGGAGATGTCGTAGGCGACGCCGTTGGGGGCGAACCGGATCGCCAGGTCCCCCGCCAGCTCCCCCTCGATGCTGCGGCGGATGAGCTGGGATCCGAAGCCCTGGCGCTTCGGCGGCTCGACGGCGGGGCCGCCCGATTCCTGCCAGTGGATGCGAAGCCTCGACGAGCGGTCCTGATGCGGCACCACGGCCCATCGCAGCTCCAGCTGCCCGGCCGGGGTCGAGAGGGCCCCGTATTTGGCCGCATTCGTCACCAGCTCGTGCAGCACCAGCCCCAGATTGATGGCGTAGCGCGCCGGAAGGTGGACGCTCGGCCCGACGATGCGAACTCTCTCGTCGCTCTTGCGATAGGGCGCCAGCTCCTGCTCGGCGATGTCGCGCAGGTCCGCTTCGCGCCATGACTTGCGGGTCAGGAGATCGTGCGTCTTCGACAGGGCCAGGAGACGTCCCTCGAAGGCTTCCTTGAACTGGGACGGCGTGGATGTGGAGCGCAGGGTCTGGCTTGCGATGGACTGCACGGTGGTCAGCGTGTTCTTCACCCGGTGGTTCAGTTCGTCGAGGAAGAAGCGCTGCTGGTCCTCGGCCTGCTTGCGCTCCGTGATGTCCTGGAACACGCCCACGAAGGAGATCGGCTTCCTCTTCCCGTCGAAGAAGATCCTGCCCCTGGAACTGATCCAGCAGATCGTTCCGTCCGGGCGGCGCACCCGGTACTCGTCCTCATAGTGGCCGTCGTTCAGCGCGGCGTCCCGCAGCTTGTCGGCGACCCTCCTGGCGTCGTCGGGATGGATGAGCTCCCGCCACTCCTGCAGGGTGACGGTCTTTTCGGCAGCCGGGAATCCGAGCAGCAGGGAGGCCTGGCTCGACCAGCCGCCGACGGCCTTTGCGTGATCGTACCACCAGGTGCCCATGTGGCCCGCATCCAGGGCCAGGCGCACGTGTTCCTCGCTGGCCTGGAGGGCGGTCTGGCGCTCGTTCACATCGTCCATCAGGTCGTTGAAGGCGCGGGCGAGAACCCCAAGCTCGCTGGAATCGCCGCGCAGCTTGATGCGCGCCTGGTAATTGCCCTGGCGCCACGCCCGGATCGTATCCGTCATGATCTCGAACGGCCGCGTGATGAAGACGCGGCTGATCAGCCCGGACAGGGACAGGGCCAGTAGGAGGGCCGCCGCGATGAGCATGAAGCCGCGCCGCGCCGCCCGGTTGATCTGATAGAAGGCTGCCCGCGTGGAAAGCCCCGCGCTGACGTAGATGTCTCCAGGGGGCATCTTGAACGGAAGATAGCCCAGGATGCGCTTGACGCCGTCGAGGCTGACGGTTTCGAACGCGCCGATCCTGTCCCCCATGGCGTGCGGCATGGCCGAGGGAGGAACGACGGTTCCCACGAACCGCTCCGGATGGGGCTGGTGCGCGAGGACGACCCCGTCCCTGTCGGTGATCATCACCGACCCGTCCGCCGGCACGACGCGCTCCTTCATTTTCTCGTTTAGCCAGCGCAGGTCGAGGGCGGCGGCCACGACGCCCACCATGTCGCCCTTGTGGTCCCGGATCGGCAGGGCCAGGGGCAGCACCGGGCGGTTCGTCAGTTCGCCCTCCTCGAAGTTGCGCGTGAACCGGCCGACCACGAAGCCCCTGGTGACCAGCGCGCTTTGAAAATAGAGCTCGACGCTGAACCGGCGCTTCGTGTCCACGGTGCCCGACGGGCGGCAGCGCACATAGCCGTTGAGGTCGATGGCCACGAAGGACAGGACGTAGGGGACCTTCTCCTGGACCGCCTTGAGGTAGGGGCTGCAGGCAGCGGTGTCGAAGGAGCGGATCGAGGGCGTCTCGTCCACGGCCAGCAGGAGACCCTGAACGCCGTCGAGAATGCGTTCGAGCTCCGCGCCCGCGATCCGGGCCTGGCGGATGGCGGTTTCCGTGACTTCGGCTTCCCGGGCCCGGCGCAGGGAGACCTCCGTATAGGTCCATATGGCGATCGCCGGCAGAACCGAGATCAACGCCAACAGGAGCAAACGCCGCGTCAGTGTCATGCCATTGCCCAGCTTCAGAACGGCAGGGGACCATAAAGATGACGCAGCGTCCACCCCGTAATAGCCACGGATTGTCTCGGACGATCTTGCATCCTCCCGCCGGAGATGTCAGGTGAGCCGGGATGGCTCTTCCTCCTCTTCTCCTGCTCCAGGACACCGCGCTCACCTTCGGGGGAACGCCCCTCATCGAGAGCGCCGAATTGTCGGTCTCGCCCGGCGAGCGGGCCTGCCTCGTGGGGCGCAACGGCTCGGGCAAGTCCACCCTGCTCAGGATCGCGGCGGGCCTGGTGGAAGCCGACCGGGGCAAGCGCTTCGTGCAGCCCGGAGCCACCATCCGCTACCTGGCGCAGGAGCCGGACCTGAGCGGCCATCCCAGCACCCTCCATTTCGTGGAGGCGGGCCTGGGACCGGGGGACGACCCCTACCGGGCGCGCTATCTCCTCGATCAACTCGGCCTGACCGGGGACGAGAAGCCCGCCGATCTCTCCGGCGGGGAGGCGCGGCGCGCGGCCCTCGCCCAGGCGCTGGCGCCCCAGCCCGACATCCTGCTCCTCGACGAGCCCACGAACCATCTCGACCTCCCGGCCATCGAATGGCTCGAGGGCGAATTGAAGGGCCTGCGCTCGGCCCTCGTCCTCATCAGCCACGACCGGCGCTTCCTGGAGAACCTGTCCCAGGCGACGGTCTGGCTCGACCGGGGCAGGACCCGCCGCATGGACCGGGGCTTCGCCGGTTTCGAGGAGTGGCGGGATGCGGTTCTGGAGCAGGAGGAGGCGGAGCACCACAAGCTCGGGCGCAAGCTCGTGGCCGAGGCCGACTGGCTGCGCTACGGCGTCACCGCCCGGCGCAAGCGCAACGTGCGCCGCCTCGGCAATCTTCACGCCATGCGCCAGAGGTTCCGGGACCGGAAGGGCGCCATCGGCACCGTCTCGATGAATGTGGCCGAGGCCGAGCAGTCCGGCACCCTGGTGGTGGAGGCCGAGAAGGTCTCCAAGTCCTATGGGGAGCGCCCCATCGTGTCGAACCTGTCCTTGCGCCTCCTGCGCGGCGACCGCCTCGGCATCGTCGGCCCCAACGGGGCGGGCAAGACCACGCTCATCAACCTGCTCACGGGGGCCCTTGCGCCCGACGAGGGCCGGGTGCGGCTGGGCTCCAACCTGCAGATGATCACCCTCGACCAGCGCCGCGCGAGCCTCGACCCGGACGCCACCGTGGCCGAGACCCTGACGGGCGGCCGGGGCGACACGGTCACC